>NZ_JBNPLT010000009.1:0-131079 GCF_050313615.1 Prevotella sp. SGI.167
CTGCAAGAGTTTTCTGATAAAAATTGAGAAAATGTTTATAAGTGCGCGAAAAATATAAGAAAGATGAAATGGTATCCGATTATTCGGATTCTTTTGTATCTTCGCGAAATAGAATCAAAAGAAAAAATTATCAAATGACATGAGATGGTTCGTTGACCAACTAAGGATGGCAGAAGGAATTTTGGCAAATGCGTTAGAAAGACCCGAGAATTTTTCAGAACATGACAAGCGCATCATCAGTAAAATCAGAAATGAGGTTAATATGGCAGACCTCACTTTGTTACAATTCCTTATTGTCTGCTTGGTACCACGGTTTGATATGAGAAGCCATAAGCATCCAGGTCAGAGGACATTGACTGATGGCACAACCATGCCAATATTCAATCAATTTATGTCTGAATATTCCTTGTCCTATTCGTGACTTCACAATAGAATCTTTTTCTGTGACCTCTATGTTTATATCATCTTCTACAGCCTTGATTTCAGAAATGATAGAGTCAGAAAGGCGTTTTCTCTGTAATATTCCATTTCTTGCCTGTAGAGGGTTTGCTTATCAAGCCATCTTTGGCCATAATGCCAAGAAGTCGTCCTATTTTTCTCAGTTTCTCGTCCAGAGTTAAACTTGATGGAAAAACATGTTGTAGGCCCTCATAAACGTCTTAACGTTTGAATCCCGTACTTCCTGCATTATGAGCCAATTGCAACAATAACTTTTGGATACTATTTTCTGCAAGACCATTTTCTTTTGTATAGTGTCCTGTCTGCTTAGTCATTTTGGCAACTTTTAGCGATATAGTATAGTGTGGTGCACGGCCTTCTATCAAACCCTTTTCATGAGCCTTGGATTCTGTAATCAAGCCACTTGACAGGGCACGATAGATAAGGTTCTCGAATCAGGTGCTGTGCTCGTCATTAATGATGCTTTTCTCTTATTCCTCTGCCAGCTCTTTCATCGCATCGTTTAATGTGTTGAAAAGAACGTTGATGTTTTCTTCTTCGTTCTTGCATGCCTCCTTGAAGAGGGCAACAGGATCTTCAGGATCGCCCTTCAGCGGAGCCTCGTTCAAGAGGATGTTCACATTGTTCAGCAGCATACCGTGCAGGGTAGGCATGTGGAGCTGATGCTGAGTGCCTTCCTTGCTGCCACACTTCAGTCCGGCTGCGTATGCCTTCACGATGATACGCACCAGCAGATGGATAGCCATCGGTTCGTCGGCAAGACTGATGAGAATGCCATGCGTATAATCGCGTACGTGCTCCTCTATGCTTGTAAACTTACCTTGCAGGAGCCAGGTGAAGTTGCGCTTGTATTCAGCTTCCATCGCCTTGTAAAGCTGGTTGGATTTGCAGGCGATGCGCAGATAGTCGAGCATGGTTGGCTCGAAGGTAGGATCCGCTTGCTTCATGCTCTCAAAGTTCTTCTTCATGCGCTCATTAGCCTCTTCTGCGCTCTTGTAGTTGAGTCGTACGAGGGTAGAGAACATGATGTCGAAGAAATACTGGTTCACTTCTCCATAGTGTTCCAGCATCATCTGCTTCACCTCTTTCGGGTCGTTCTTCTTCTGGAAGTCATCTCCTCCGATGGCTGCATCCATGATGCCTCGGGCATAAGCCTCGAAGAAACCTCTTACAAATGAAGCTACAGCTTGATAACTATTGATTCTTTTCATGTCTGTTTATTCAAAAATCTTAAATTCATAACCCTGTTCCATGAGCCATTCAATGGATTGTGGAAGAGCTGTCTTCAGTTTGTCGATGCTCTTCAATGAGTCGTGGAAGGTGATGATGCTGCCGTTGCGGGCATACTTCTTCACGTTGTTTACCACGTCTTCTGCCGTCATCCATTTAGAATAGTCACGGGTAACCAGGTCCCACATAATTACTTTATAGGTACGATGCAGCCACCAGTATTCACTGGCTCTCATCCATCCATGGGGTGGACGGAAGAGATGGGCATGTATCAACTCATTTGCTTTGTTGGTATTGAGAACGTATGAGATGACACGATGCTTGAAAGCACCGATGTGGTTGAATGTATGGTTGCCCACCTGATGTCCCTCTGCCACAATCTGGTTGTAGAGGTCGTGGTTGCGCAATACATTCTCGCCCACCATAAAGAAGGTTGCCTTGATGTTATATTTTCTCAGGGTTTCCAGAATGAATGGAGTGGATTCTGGAATGGGACCGTCATCGAATGTGAGATATACCGAGTGGTCATTCTTATCCATTCTCCAGATTGCCTTTGGATATAACCATCTAAGCCATTTGGCTGGTTGCTCTATGAACATGGGAAAAATTGATTGTTATGAATAATGAAAAGTTTGATGTAGCCATCGCTACATCAAACTTTCTGTTATTTACTGATTGCCTTCTGGCATTTTGCCGCCTCTGCCGTGGTACAGGGTATAGAGGTTGTTGAGCTGCTTCTGATACTTCTGTTCCAACTGAGGACTTACCATTCCTGCTACATCGCAGATGCTCTGCATAATCATAAGCTGACGGATGCAGTCGTTCTGACTCATGAGGAATCGGTCGTTAGACAATGAGAGGTAATAGTTGAGATACTGTGAAGCGTTCTTCCAAACAGCTTCTACATATTCCTTACCCTTGGCTTTCTGACCGGTCATCAACCAGCCGCGAGCCATATCCAGACCACCACTCATGTAATCGAGTGTTACGTTGTATGCCGGAATCTCTACATCTGCCTTCTTCAAGATGTTGATAGCCTTCTGCTTCTTGCCTTCAGCAATGAGCTGGAGAGCTGTCTGAGCAAGCAGGCGACGGTGAGTATAACACATGCGCATGGTTGTCTCGTCGATATAGAGACCCTTCTGCTTGAGGTTACCGAACTTGAATCGGGTCATGATGTTATGATAGGTCTTCTCTGTATCGAAGCGTTTTGCACCAGGAGCATTTGTTGTGAATGGAGTGATGCGGTTTACAAGACCCTCCTGTACGAAGTTGTCGCCAAGGTTCATGTAATTTTCTTCACCCACGGTGAGTGCTACGTAGAGCGGACGTGTCCAGTTGCACTGTGCCAACATCTCGAGCATCATCAGATCACCCTTATAGAGTGCAGTCTTACCTGTCAGAGAAATAACCATCTTGTCAGGGATAGAATCTGTAGCCATCATCATGCCGCTCTTCTTTACTGCCTCCTTGTCGATAGTGACATAGAGGGTATCGGTTGGGATGAAGTGCATATCAGGGTTCTTGCTGCGTACCCAGTTCTTCAGAATGTTCTTCAGCTCGAAAGGCTCATCGCCGAACTGCTTCTTGGCATTCTCTGGATCTTGCTTGTAGAATTCAAGAATCTGCTTCTTTGTTTCCGGCTCTACCGATACATATTCGTTGGTACCTGAACAGAAGTCGAGACGTGGCCAGGTGATTGGCACAGAAGGTGAGTTGTATGCAGGACGCATCATCTGGTCGATATACCAGTCAGTCTGCAGGTAACTCAGGTTACAAACGCGGGCATCTGTTCCTACGCCTTCTACTTCCTGATTGTACCAGAGTGGGAAGGTATCGTTATCACCATTGGTGAAGATGATAGGGTTGCTCTTCTCCTGGAGTGACATCAGATAGTTCTGACCAAAGTCACGGCAGGTGTAACGGCCTGAACGGTCGTGGTCATCCCAAGTCTGTGAAGCCATCTGGATTGGGACGAGAAGTGTGATGACTGCTACGATAGCAGAAACGGCTGTTCCGCTGAGTTTCATCTTCTGTTTCAGAAGGTCGATGATGGCGAGGACGCCAAGACCACACCAGATAGCGTAGGCATAGAATGAACCGGCATAAGCATAGTCACGCTCACGTGGCTGCATAGGAGTCTGGTTCAAGTAGATGACGATGGCAAGACCTGTCATGAAGAACAGGAAGAATACCACCCAGAACTGCTGGATACCGATAGGAAGAGTCTCCTCAGTCTCCACGCCGTTCTTCATTACCTTGCGTTTGCGGGTATACCAAGCTTGCCAGAAGAGACCGATGAGACCGAGAATCAGCGGCATGCAGTAGAACACGTTGTGTCCCTTGTTCGCCTTCAGGTCGTCTGGCAATTTGCTCTGGTCGCCATAGAGTGCATCATCAATGAATGAGAAACCGGAAATCCAGTTACCATGTTCTGGTTCGCCATTGCCCTGAATGTCGTTCTGACGTCCGGCAAAGTTCCACATGAAGTAGCGCCAGTACATGAAGTTGCACTGATATGAGAGGAAGAAGCGGATGTTGTCAATCTGTGAAGGAACCTTCACCATGATGCTTTCACCGCAACGGTCGTAAGGTACCTGGGAACCTTCTACGCCACCCATCCAGTCTTCGTATGCTGAGGCATGAGCCGAGCTGTACATACGAGGGAAGAGCATATTCTGTGCATAGACGTACTTGTTCTTATGACTTACTACAAAGTAGGAGTCCTTCTCATCTGCTGAAGCCTTCTCCTTGCGCTGGTAAACCGGTGCACCTTCCTTCATGACAGGCTTGCACATGTTGCCATCTACCTCAAGAGCTACCTGAGAGGTATAAGCCTGACCATAGAACAAAGGACGGTCGCCATACTGGTCACGGCTCAAGTAACTACCCAAGGTAAAGATGTCCTCAGGAGAGTTCTGGTCCATAGGAGGGTTGGCAGATGAACGGATTACGATGAGCGCATAGCTTGAGTAACCAATCATCAGCATCAGCATGCAGAGCAATGCTGTATTCTTGATGCGGGCAGAGATGAGAGGCAATACCTGCATCTTCTTCTTTGTGATGCCTGTTACCTCGTCAACACCTGTTGTGATTTCCTTCTTGCGCTTGTAGTTCAAGGCGAACCAGAGGGCTGCCAATACGATGATGCCACAGATAACGGCGGTCCAGCCATATCCATAGAAAGGAATGCCGAGCATACCGAAGCCGAGAACGAAGGCGATGTTCTGCTTCTTCTCGTTCTTTTCTGAGGCATTGTATGTCTCGTAGATACCCCAGATAACAGAGGCTACGAGGCAGATGATATATACGATTTCACCGGTATTGAATGGACAACCGAGCACGTTGACGAAGAACAGCTCAAACCATCCACCTACGGTGATGATACCTGGAACCACACCATACAATACGGCAACTACTACCAGGAATGAGAGGAACAACGCCAGGAGCGAACCCTTCAAGTTTGCCTGAGGTACCTTCTTGTAGTAATAAACCAATACGATGGCTGGGATGCAGAGCAGGTTAAGCAAGTGCACACCGATACTCAGACCTGTCATATAAGCGATGAGTACGAGCCAGCGGTCGCTATGAGGTTCATCGGCATGGTCTTCCCACTTCAGAATCAACCAGAATACCACAGCGGTAAAGGCAGAAGAGAAGGCATATACCTCACCCTCAACAGCTGAGAACCAGAAGGTATCGCTAAAGGTATAGATGAGTGCGCCCACCATACCGGATGCTTCAATGGCAATCAGTTTGCCGGTGGTCATCTCCTTCCAGTCACCGATGATAAGCTTGCGAGCCAAATGGGTGATGGTCCAGAAGAGGAACATGATGCAGACGGCACTGAGGAGTGCGCTCATCATGTTCACCATCTTAGCCACCTGAGTGGTATCGCTGGCGAAGTGTGTGAAGAAATTGCCCAAGAGCATGAAGAACGGTGCCCCTGGTGGGTGACCGATTTCCTGCTTGTAGGCAGTTGTAATAAACTCAGGACAGTCCCAGAAACTGGCTGTCGGCTCAATCGTGGAACAATAAACAAAAGCCGCAATGATGAATGCGACCCACCCAAAGATATTGTCCACCAATTTGTACTGTTTCATTATTGTTTAAACTTTAATGTATTATATTTCTTTGTTAAAGTGTATAAATCGTTGCAAAGATACTAAAAAGATGAGATAATCTTGAAGTTTATTCTTGTTTTTTAGGCATTATTATATTATCTACCTAAACATTTAGAAAATGTTCTTCCAGTTTTTCTCTAGGCATATCTGCCGTATCGTGGTAATGCAGATGATGGTTCACACAGGCGATGTGCTTCACATTATTAAGCACTTCGGCAATGTCGTGGCTCACGATGATGATGGCGCATTCCTTGTTAATTTGCTCCAGCATCTCGTACATCTGCTTTTGAAATCTGCGGTCGATATAGGTGTTTGGCTCATCGAGGATTACTACATCCGGTTTTGAGACAATAGCCCGGGCGAGGAGGACTCGCTGAAGCTGTCCACCGCTGAGGGCTGCGATGTGGCGATTCTTGAATTCCATCAATTGCATACGCTCGAGGCAATCGAGTACCTGCTGATGCTGCGCCTGGGTGTATCTCGAAAAGAGACTCTTGGTCTTGCTGAGGCCAGAGAGCACCACTTCGTAGACGGAGATAGGGAACTGTTTGTCGAGGGAGTTGTATTGTGGGAGATAGCCCATTCGGATTTCCTTGACTTCCTGCCCATCTTTATAATATCTGATTCTTCCTTCTGTTGGCTTCATCAGTCCCAGAATGAGGCGCATGAGGGTAGTCTTGCCACCACCGTTTGGTCCGATGATGCCAAGATAATCGTCTTGATAGACGGTGAGATTGATGTCGTGGAGCACCTGTTTGCCGTCGTATCCGGCGGATAGATGCTCAATCTCTATTAACTTTGAACTTTGAACTTTGAACATTGAACTTTATGATTAGTTATTGTTCTTTAAATTTAACCGCCAGGCTGGGTGGCACCAGCAGAAGTATAGTTTATTTGCCTACCACAATTTCCTTGCCTTGTACAGCCAATGAAGCTTCCTGCATCGCCCAGTTCCATTCGCCTTGCAATGGGTTGATATTCATTGGCTTGGTGTGGCTCTCGTTGATGAATGTATTGGTGTTGCGGTTGGCAAACTCTGCTTGTATGAGGCAATATTTGATCTTCTCTTTTCTTGCTCTCTTGATGAGGCTCTTCAGCTGGGCGGCACTTGGCTCCCTTCCTTCTTCCTCTATAGCTAGCTGCTCAAGCTGGTAGTCACGGGCAAAGTAGGTAAGGATAGGGTGATAAATCACAAACTTGCGTACCAAATCTGGGTTCTCTTTGAAACTTTCCTTGATGGTGCTGTCTCTCTTGTCGATGATGCTGAGCAGCGATTTGTAGTTCTTCTCGAAGAAAGTCTTGTGTTTTGGCTCCAGTTCGCAGAGTGCCTTGAGCATGTTGCTGGCGATGATGCGGGCGTTTTTGCAACTCATCCATACATGTGGGTCGATATTGCCGCCAGGTGTTTGGGCTGGCTTGATGCCTACAGAGGTATCAATCACCTTCATGTCGGGAGCGTTGTCCTGCAGTTTCTTCATCCAAGTCTGCTCGAAGCCGATGCTGCCCACTTTCAGATAGAGTGCACTATTGGAGAGTTCCATCATCTGCTGGGCGTTTGGCTCGTATGTTTCAGGGTTGTTACCATTCGATACCATTACGTTGACATCTACCTTGTCTCCGGCAATCTTATCTACGAAGTATTGGTAGGGAGGGATGGTAACGGTTACAGTAGGCTTGGCATTACTTTCAGCCATGCCAGCCTTTTGCTGGTTGCTTTTGCAGCCAACCATTAGGGTGCATATTATAATAAGGTATAAAAATCTCTTCATAATTAAACGATAAAACTCAGTCCATAGACCAGTAAAACATATCTTAGTACTTTTCCGATGGTGATACTGAGTATCGAAATCGGAATATTGGCTCTTGTCAAGCCTAAAACGATGGTGATGGCACTTCCCAATAGTGGGAGAAAGGCGAAGAATCCCATCCAGGCGCCTCTGCCTGCCATGAAACGTTCAGCCTTATCCAGACTTTTTTTCTTCACATGCAGGTATTTCTCTATCCATTCCATCTTACCCATTCTGCCCACACCGTAGTTGAACATGGAACCAAGCACATTGCCGATGCTACCGTAGATAACGAGGGGGAGAGGCTCTAGTCCAGCTGCCTGCAAGCCTGCCATTACTGCCTCGCTGCTGAATGGGAAGAAAGAACCTGCCAGAAAAGCTGCAGCAAGCATGCCCCAATAGCCCCAGTCGATTAAGAAACTGATAATCCAACTCATTGTCAATTCGTCATTTAATAGGTCTGATGCAGCGTTTCAACACATCAAACTTTATCCGTGGATACTTAATCCTTGAACTGCCTGTAATAATACAGTTTCAGGAATGAATATATTGTATAATAATATCAAGACAGTCATCACGAGCATCGTGATAAACATGATATTGGTTATTTTTCCCTTGGTATAGGTGATGAAGTGAGCGATGAGTGGTGCCGTGTTTACTATCATGATGCTGCCTAACTCCTTGATGTGCTGAGGCTGCAGGATGATGAAGGCGAGGCTCACGAAGTTCACCATGGTGAACGACTCGTATATCATTCTCGTACGAATCTTGTCAGCATATGCTGTGTGCAGAAAGTGGATGGAACCGATAATGCCCAGAATGGTGATGAATATCAGGTTGACGACTTCATGGTCGGTTACCCTTGAATAATCAAACAACTCATGATAGTTGATGAATTCTGATAAATGGCTGACAAGTCCATCGATGTTGTTGGTATAGGCATAGTATCCTGCCGAGAACCAGTAAGGTATGATGATTCCGATGAGTGAGGCAAATAAGTTTCTGATACTGAAGGAATTGGTGAATACCATCATCATCAGCCATAATATCGGTAAGAAATAACCTATCTGTATGAATACCATCGAAGCGAGTCCGATACAGGTAAAGGCATAGAAAGTCCATCCTGCCGACCGTTTATCCTGATAGCTATTCCATATAATGAGATAGAAGGCGATGAAACACATCGACACGATATTGGCTTTATAAGATGGGGTTGGTAGACAAGTCATGGTGACTAGTACCAGAAAACTGCACGAAACCATTCGGCTGTAGGTACGCATCAGAGAGTTGTGGTTGTTGAGTTCTACCATCAGTAATGTAGATATGATGGTAAAAGCAAAATTAAGCCAAATGTTACCCTCTATAAAACCTACTGCAACCCAAACCAAGGTGGCAAGGGTTGCAGTGATTGGTAGTGCGTAGCGACTAGGTGCTACTTTATTTTGAAAAGTTTTTTTTCTTAACATCAATGTCTATTAATAATTTATAATGTATAATTAATAATGTACGTTGTAGCAGGAGGATTGTGTCCTGCAGATTTATACATTATTAATTATTAATTATTCATTATCTTAAAGGTCCTGTCCGATGTCTGAACGGAAGTACTTGTCGGTGAACTGAATCTTCTGGGCCTCGGCAAAGCTCTTCTTCAAGGCTTCTTCCTTGTCCTTGCCGTAGCTGCTTACGCAGATGACACGACCACCGTTGGTTACTACCTGTCCATCCTTCATCGTTGTACCGGAGTGGAATACTACAGAACCTTCAACATTGTCGATACCTTCGATAGGATAGCCCTTCTTGTAAGCCTCTGGATAACCGCCGCTCACGAGCATGACGCAGACTGCTGCACGCTCATCAAACTCGATGTTGCGCTTGTCAAGGTCGCCAGCAGCAACACCTTCGAAGAGGTCTACGATGTCGCTCTTCAATCGGAGCATGACACTTTCTGTCTCTGGGTCGCCCATACGGCAGTTGTACTCGATGACCATTGGCTCGCCCTCAACGTTGATCAGTCCGAAGAAGATGAAGCCCTTGTAGTCGATGTTCTCTTCTGCAAGTCCCTCTACTGTAGGACGGATGATGCGCTCGTCTACTTTCTGCATCCATTCCTTGGTAGCGAATGGCACAGGGGTAACACTACCCATACCGCCTGTATTCAAACCGGTATCGTGCTCACCGATACGCTTGTAGTCCTTAGCCTCAGGCAAAATCTTATAGTTCTTGCCATCTGTGAGAACAAAGACAGAGCATTCGATGCCGCTCAGGAATTCCTCGATAACCACACGTGCAGAAGCATTGCCGAACATACCGCCCAGCATCTCCTTGAATTCCTTCTTTGCCTCTTCCAAAGTAGGGAGGATGAGAACACCCTTACCTGCGCACAAACCGTCAGCCTTCAATACGTATGGAGCCTTCAAGGTCTCCAGGAATTTAAGACCTTCCTCTACATGCTCGCCATCGAAAGTTTCGTATTGAGCTGTAGGAATGTTGTGGCGCTTCATAAACTTCTTGGCGAAATCCTTGCTGCCTTCCAGTACAGCACCAGCCTTTGAAGGACCGATTACTGGAATGTTCTTGGTGCGAGGATCGGTTTTGAAGTCGTCATAAACACCCTTTACCAATGGGTCTTCAGGACCAACAACAACCATATCAACACCGTTCTCGACAGCGAAGTTCTTCAGAGCCTCGAAGTCGTCAGCCTTGATATTCACGTTCTCGCCGACATTCTGAGTACCGGCATTACCTGGAGCGATAAAAAGTTTCTCACACTTTTCGCTCTGAGCGATTTTCCAAGCTAAGGCGTGCTCGCGTCCACCGCCTCCTAACAATAATATTTTCATCGTTGTACGTTTAATTGTTCCTCTGATATTTTACCTTAGGATACTTAATTTCTCCATTTTGCTGCAAAGTTACTAAAATCCTATGAATTAGGCAAAATATTTACATAAAATATATTTTTTTGCAAGTTTTACTTCAAATAGTCGAAGAAGTAATTGCTGATGCGCTCATGTAAGTGAGTACTTTGGTGACCTCTCATGTTATGAGGTTCGCCTGGGTATACGAAGAAATCTGGTTGTGTACCTGCTGCGATACATGCCTTCAGGAAGGTGAGGCAATGCTGTGGTACTACAGTTACATCGTTCAAGCCCTGGATAATCTGCAGCTTACCCTTCAGGTTCTTAGCCTGATAGAGCAGGGATGTCTTCTTGTAACCCTCTGGGTTGGTCTGTGGGGTATCCATATAGCGCTCGCCATACATCACCTCGTACCAGTGCCAGTCGATTACCGGACCGCCTGCTACGCCTACCTTGAATACGTCAGGATAGTTGGTCATCAATGAGATGGTCATGAATCCTCCGAAGCTCCAACCGTGAACACCAATCTTGTCGGCATCTACGTATGGCAGGGTCTTCAGATACTCTACACCCTTCATCTGGTCCTTCATCTCCACCTGACCCAGCTGGCGGAAGGTTGCCTGCTCGAAAGCCTTGCCACGGTTCTCGCTGCCACGGTTGTCGAGGATGAAGAGAAGATAGCCCTTTTCTGCCATGTAGGTTTCCCAGCCACGGCTAGAGTAGTTCCAGCGGGCATCCACGTTGTGGGCGTGAGGACCGCCATATACATATATAATAGTAGGATACTTCTTGTTGGGGTCGAAGTTCACTGGTTTCACCATTCTCCAGTAGAGGTCGGTTACGCCGTCATCAGCCTTGATGGAACCGCAGCTGTATTCAGGCACGTTGTAGCCCTTCCAAGGGTTCTCGGCAGTGAAATAGGCGGTGCGCTTGCCGTTCTCGGTGTTTACGATGGCAATCTTGCGAGGCACGGTTGGGGTAGAGTAGTTATCATAGATAAACTGACCGTTCTCGCTCAGGGTAGCGTTGTGCCATCCCTTGCCGCAGTCGTCCATCATGGTGCGCTTGCCGGTCTTGGTATCCACCACGAAGATGTTACGCTGGATAGGAGAGCACTCGTTGGATGCGATGATGATGCTCTTGCGCTTGGCGTTGAAGCCGAGCACTTCCATTACCTCCCATTTACCGGAAGTCAACTGTTTGATTTCGAGTGATTCTGTGTTGCTTGCCATGCGGCTGCCGTGTTTGCCCAGGGTGCAGAGATAGAGGTGATTGTAGCCATCCTTGCGGCTCTGCATGATGAAGCTGCTATTGTCCCAAGGCAGGAACTGGATTGGGTGGCAAGGCTCTACATACTTCTCATCGGTCTCGCGATAGAGTTCACCGGTCTTCTCACCAGTCTCTGCGCTGTAGGCTGTCAGGCGACAGTCGTTCTGGTCGCGGTTCAGTTCGAACATATAGATGGTCTTGCTGTCCGGGCTCCATGCGATGTTGGTGAAGTAGCGGTCTGTAGGATCGCCAGCCTTCAGATAGATGGTCTTGCCGGTCATGCAGTCGAACACGCCCACAGTTACCTTGTGCGATGTCTCGCCTGTCATCGGATACTTGTCTGGTGCAGGCTTGGCGCAGCAGGTTTCTGTCTCAGGATGATTGAAGTAATCAATCTCCGGGATATCCACCTGCGGATAATCTGTTACCATGCTCTGGTCCATGCGGTAGAAGGCGAGCAGTTCGCCGTTAGGGCTCCAGAAGGTACCCTTGCTGATGCCGAATTCATCGCGGTGAACACTCTGACCATACACGATAGAGCGGCTGCCGTCTGTAGAAATCTGGAAATCGTGAGACTTCTTCTCTCTTGTCATGGCATTGTTGGCTACGTTGAAGGTGCGCACATAGAGGTTGCTGCCCTTCAGATAGGCGAATGCATTCTGCTGTGCGTTAGCTTCGAGGAGGTTCTCGCCATCTTCAAACTCCATCTCGCTCAGCAGCTTATGCTTCTTGAAGTCGATGGTGTAGGTCTTGCTGCCATTGCTTACCATTACGATGCTCTTGCCTGCAAAAGGGAACTGAGCGTTGTAGAGAGCTCTTACCTTGATGTCCTTGGTTGGAGCAATCCACTGGTTGATATCGTTGATGCCGAAGAGTTTGGTCTCCTTGCCCGTAGCCTTGTTCACGAGATAGCAAGCCTCCACGTCCTGGCGAATGAGTTCATTTCCCCACCAGGTACACCAGCGGTTCTTTGCCACCATGTTGCGATAGTTGTTGCCACCGAAGTTCAAATCCTCCAGGGTGAAGGTTTTCTCGCCCTTCTGCGCAGGAACCACGCCCTGAGCCTGTATCTCGGTTGCATTCATTGCCATCATGGAAATCATTGCTGCAAAAGATAATTTATAAATTGAATTCTTTAGATTCATTGTTATTTTGTTTGTTGATTGAATGAATAAAAACCTTGATGTGGCAGAATGCCACGTCAAGGTCTTGTATGGTTTGATGCGTAGTTTTTAATCCTCATCATCGAAGTCGGTGTTGAAGCTAGGCTTGCCACCACGCTTTCCTCCGAAATCACGACCACCGCGACGGTCTCCCTTGAATCCACCACGCTTGTCGTTACGGTCGTTGCCACGCTTTCCGCCGAAGCTGCGTCCGCCCTTGCGGTCATCATCATCGTGGCTTCGTCCGCCACGTCCGCCACGGCGAATCTCATTGCGGCGCTTTTCAAAGTCTTCCAGGCGATGGCTATGGAACTGGAAGCTGCGGATGTCTGCATCCTCGTTTTCTGTCTCCTCGCTTATGCGTTTCTTAAACTCGCGCTCTTTCTTGAAACGATGCTTCTGAGCCATTTCGCGCTTCTCGGCTTCGGTCTTGACAATACCGCCTTCAGAGCGGAATTCCTTCATCTTACCGTCGAACATCACGTACTTGCGGAATTCGCATTCCAAACTTCCGTTGTATACAGGAATCTTGATAGATGGCTTCAGACCAATCTGCTCAAAGCATTCCTCGCGGTAACTTAATACCCAAGCCTCGTTGCCTGCGAAAGCCTTCTTGAAGCGCTCGCCAATCATCTTGTAGGTATTCAAGAGGTTAGGGGTAGAGATACGCTCACCGTATGGAGGGTTCATCACGATGATGCTCTTCTCTGCTGGCTGAGTGAAGTTCTTGAAGTCCTGCTGTGCGATGGTGATATCCTTGCTCAGTCCTGCTGCACGCACGTTGAGGTTGGCAGTGTTCACAGCCTTCATATCTACATCATAACCGTAGATATGGTGCTCGAACTCGCGCTCCTGAGAGTCATCATTGTAAATCATATCGAAAAGCTCCTGATCGAAATCGTTCCACTTCTCGAAGGCAAACTCCTTGCGGAATACACCTGGAGAGATGTTGCGGGCAATAAGTGCTGCTTCGATAGCGATGGTGCCAGAACCACACATAGGATCGATGAAGTCGCATTCGCCCTTCCAGCCGGTCATCAGAATCATACCTGCAGCCAGAACCTCGTTCAATGGTGCTTCAACCTGCTCCTGGCGGTAGCCACGGCGGTGTAAGCTCTCGCCACTAGAGTCAAGACTCAAGGTTGCGTTATCTTCTGCGATATGGATATTAAGACGGATGTCTGGGTTGGATACGCTGATGTTAGGACGTGTGCCCTGCTTCTCGCGGAACCAGTCTACGATAGCATCTTTTACCTTGTAAGTAACAAAGCGTGAGTTGCGGAATTCCTCGGAGTAAACTACTGAATCTACTGAGAATGTCTTCTTCACGTCTAAGATGTCATCCCACTTAATCTTCTGAATCTGATCGTACACTTCTTCGGCAGAACGAGCCTTGAAGTGCTTGATAGGCTTTAAGATACGGATGGCTGTGTGCAACTGGAAGTTGGCACGATACATCATTTCCTTGTCGCCTGTGAAAGATACCATACGGCGACCTATCTGTACATTGTTGGCACCCAGCTGGGTGAGCTCCTCAGCCAAGACAGGCTCCAGGCCCATGAAGGTTTTGGCAATGAGTTCAAATTCCTGTTCCATTATTGAATTCTATATCTAATAAACTTTGTTTTTCTTTTCTATATTTCTTTGTTTTGGGTTGCATATCCTTGGTTACCCATACGTTTGCTCCTACTACGCAGCCCTTTCCGATGGTGATGCGACCGAGGATTGTAGCATTGGCATAGACGATGACATCGTCTTCCAGGATAGGGTGACGAGGGATTCCCTTGATAGGGTTGCCGTCCTTATCGAGTGGAAAACTCTTGGCTCCGAGGGTTACACCCTGGTAGAGTTTCACGTTGTTGCCGATGATGCAGGTGGCTCCGATTACCACACCCGTTCCATGGTCGATGGTGAAGTGGTGACCGATGGTAGCCTCTGGATTGATATCGATACCGGTCTCTGAATGTGCCAGCTCGGTCATCATACGGGGGATGAGTGGCACACCGAGCAGGTGAAGAACATGAGCGATACGATAGTTGGTTATCGCCTTGATGACAGGATAGCAGGAGATGATTTCTCCGTGGCTCATTGCCGCAGGGTCTCCATTATAGGCAGCCTCCACGTCAGTGGCGAGAATTTTACGAAGTTTTGGAAACTCCATGATGGCTTTTGCTGCGATAACGCCAGCCTTGGCACGTTGATGCTGTAGATCAGCCTGTGTCTCAGTTTCGCAATCATTGGCGAAGCAGAGTCCGGCGAGAATCTGTTCTGCAAGCATCTCGTAGAGTTTCTCTACTCTTACTCCAATATGATATTTGATAGTGGAGATATTAACGGAAGAATTGCCGAAATATCCCGGAAAGAGGATGGAGCGAGACAGATTGATGATATCTTCGAGCGCCTTGCCCGAAGGAAGTGGATTTCCGTCTCTGTGCTGATGGAATAGACCTTTTAATGAATCGGCGCAAGAAAGCTCGTCGATGGTCTCTGTCAGCTGATGAGTTAATGTATCTTTACTCATTTTCTTCATGTATCAATAAAATTCGTGTGCAAAGATACGATTTATTTCTTGAATTGCAAAAAAATGACGGCTGTTTTTTTGCTTTTTTGTAGAATAATCGAAACAGAAAAAGCAGATTCACTAAAATACGGAATCTGCTTTTTCGGCTTCTATTCTGTGATACTGTCTAAAAAGAGCAGCAATCGGTTGGTGACATTTACTTCTGAAACTCCCGAATCGAAATCGAGGGATACCAGGTTCAGTTGAGGGAAACGCTCATGTAGCCGTTTTTCGATTCCCTTGGAAATCACGTGGTTAGCGATGCAGCCGAATGGCTGGAGCGAGATGATATTATTCACTCCGTCTCGGATATAACCCACGATGTCGGCAGGCAGGAGCCAGCCTTCTCCAAACTGTGCTGCCAGCGAAACCAATCCCTGCACATCCTTCGCATCATCATAAATATTGGTGAATGGACGGAAGTAGCGGAACTTGCTGGCTGCCTTGTTCACCTGGCGCAATCTTCTGCCTATCAATGCCTGATAAGCACCCTTGATGATGAAGTCTGGTACCTTGGTACAATTCAGTCGCATGTGCTTCTGTATCTCTACATTCACGAATTCCTGTAGGAAGAATGGAGCGAGTAGTGGTGGTACAACCTCGATGCCCTTAGAGATGATGTATCGCTCCAGGTACTGATGGGCAAAAGGATTGAACTTCAGGAAGATTTCTCCTACGATGCCCACTTTAGGTACATCCTTGTCTAGGGTCATCTGGTTGAATTCCTCTGCAGCCTGTTCCAGGAGCTTGATGAGACCTTTTGCTGAGTTTCGGGCGATAGGCTCGTCGATGAGGCGTATGTACTTATCCCGTAATTCCTTGGCTATTCCCTGTTTCCGTTCTCTTGCGATGCAGGCGTTGTACATCTCGTTAATCGCATCGCCATAGAAAATAGCGGTAACGATAATCTGGCTGTATTTTAGCCAAGGCACGTTGAAGCCATCCTGCTCATTATAGTCTTGCTTATCATCCGTAGAACCGGAAGCTTCGCCTGTCGAGGCTGTTACGCCTAGTGTGAGTAATGGTACATCCTGGAAACCGTTGGAAATCATCGCCCGTTTGATGAGGCCTGCATAGTTGGTTGCACGACATTGTCCACCCGTCTGACTCATTACTACTGCTGTGTTCTTGAGGTCGTATTTGCCAGATTTCAAGGCTTTGATGATGTCGCCCACGATGAGTGTTGCAGGATAGCAAACCTCATTGTTGGCGAATCTCAAGCCAATTTCAGCACTAGCTTCATCACTCATAGGCAAAACTTCTACATCATAACCTATCAGCTTCAGGATAGGAGGAATGATAGGAGTGAGATACTCAGTCATGAACGGAGCGAGAATCTTGCGATGCACATCCTGCTTGGTGAAAACCTTGGTCTGTTTGAGACTTTGAACTTTGAACTTTGAGCTTTGAACCTTATGATTACTTTTAACTTTAAGACTTTCTATCAGCGAGCGGACACGAAGCTTCAGCGAACCAATATTGCTGACATCATCTATCTTCAAGAGCGTGAAAGGCTTGTTGTGGCGCTTCATGATGTCACGAATCTCGTCCTGAATAAAGCTGTCCGGTCCGCAACCGAAGCTGGTCATCTGTACGAAATGTACATTGTCACCCTGTTCGGCTGCCCATTGCGCAGCCTTCATGATGCGGTTCATGTAAGCCCATTGCTTGACAAGATAAGTCTCTGGCTGGCTGTTGTATGCATCGTTGTTGTCTGATGAGCCTCTGGCGATGTCTTCGCTGATTACGTTGACTCCCAGGTTTGCAATCATCTCGCTCAACTTGTGCTGAACCAACGGGTCTGTATGATAAGGACGGCCAGCCAGGAGGATGGTAAGACGAGGCTTTTCCTCGTTCTGATTGAGAATCTCCCAAGCTTTCGTCTTGATTTCTGCTGAATAGGCAGTTTGCGCATAGAGCGCTTCTCTCAAGGCCTTTCGGGCAGTCTTTCTGTCTACTCCCAACTTCTTGAGATAATCCACGATTTGCTTTTCCAAAGCCTTGGATTGTGCAAAGTTGATGACTGGAGAATCTATCGGTTTCTTCAGATTTATTACCGATTTGATGACATCGCTATAGCCCGAAACCACAGGACAGTTGAAGCTGTTCAGCGTATTCTTCGGGTCGTCATTGTGTTCATATACTACGTATGGCATCAGGATGCGGTCTACCTCCGGGTTCTCATTAAGCTCTTTGAGATGACTGTGAGCCAACTTGGCAGGGAAGCAGATGTTGTCGCTCATAACTGTATTCAAGGCTCCTTCATACTGGCTGAAGGTTGAATCAGAAGAGAGAATGACATCGAAACCTGCTGCATGAAGCAGGGCATTCCAGAACGGAAAATCCTCATACATGTTGAGAATGCGGGGGATACCAACCTTGATGTGGCGTTTTGTGACATCAAAGTGCTTAATTTCCTTACCGTCAAAGAGTAAGTGATATTTATATTCGTAAATATTCTTACCTTTTATCTCATTTGCACCCTTGTTGTTGAAAACCCGTTCACACTTGTTTCCCGAGTAAAACTTATTGCCACCAGCGAAGGTGTAGCGAGAAACATAGCAATGGTTCTCACAGCCTTTACATTGCAACTGCCTGGTTTCGTAATGAGCTAGATTCAGAAGGTCGTCAATGCTCCGGGCATTCGTTTCTGTTGGGTAATCAGCTGCCGCATGGAGTGCACAGCCGTAGGCACCCATCAATTCCGGCATGTTGCTACGGGCCACTTCGGTATGAGTCAGCAATTCGAAAGCTCTTACCACAGCATCGTTTCTCATGGTACCACCCTGTACGACGATTTTTCCTCCAAGGTTCTCGTTACCATGGAGTTTCAGTACTTTATAAAGACAGTTCTTGATAACCGAATAAGAGATTCCGGCAGAAATATCAGCCACCGAAGCCCCCTCTCTGAGAACCTGCTTTACCTTGGAGTTCATGAAGACCGTACAGCGGGTACCCAGGTCGCAAGGAGCTTTAGACTGGCAGGCAAGTTTGGCGAAATCACCTACAGAATATCCCATGTTATTGGCAAAAGTCTGTATGAAGGTTCCGCAACCGGAAGAGCATGCCTCGTTGAGTTCCATTCTAACTACGGCACCTTTTTCTACGAAGATAGCCTTCATGTCCTGTCCGCCAATATCAAGGATGAAACTGACGTCGGGCATGAGTGATGCAGCTGCCCGTTCGTGTGCCATGGTTTCGATAATGCCGCAGTCAAGTCCGAATGCAGCCTTAATCAGTTCCTCGCCATAGCCGGTAGAACAAGAGCCTACGATTTCCAGTTCAGCCCCTCTATGTTCTGCTTCCTGCTTCAGGGCGTTCAGACCATCGGCTACCGCCTTAATGGGGTTGCCTAGGTTCAGACGATAGTTTGTAAAGACAATATCGCCCTTGTCCTTTTGGGCAGATTTCGCATCTGTATCCGTATTGCTTCCCATTCTAACTGCCACAATCTTGGTTGTAGTGGAGCCGGAATCAATACCGATAACCACCTGCTGCTTACCTTTTGCCAGAGGATGGGTTTCGGTAGCGAATCTTGCTTTTGACTGGAGCCATTTATCGTGCTCCATTTCGTTTTTAAACAAAGGTTCCAAGCTACTGTTCCACTCAACCTTTATTTCCTGATGTAAGCGCTTTCTGAGTATGGAAAGCTGGATTCCGTCAGAATCAGAAGCATCTGTAGAATCTGCGGAATCCGTGGGAGAATTACGGTAGGCGCATCCCAGCGCAGGAATCAGATTGCTATTTTCTGATACGATGAAATCATTTTCTGACAGCTGCATATAGTCGCAGAATGCTTTGCGGAGTGCAGGGAGAAAGGTCAGCGGACCACCGCAAAGCAGGATAGGAGCCTCGAAGTCGATGCCGTGAGAAAGCGTCACCACAGTTTGTACTGCGATGCTATGAAAGATACTGGCTGCAATATCCTCTTCCGGAAGATTGCGTGCCATGAGATTCTGGATATCGGTCTTGGCGAAGACACCACAGCGGGCTGCCATCGGATAAACATGTTGGGCATTCATAGCCAACTGGCTCATCTTCTGATTGTCTACACCCATCAATACGCTCATCTGGTCGATAAACGCACCAGTACCTCCGGCACAGTTTCCGTTCATGCGGAGTTCCATTCCGCCATTAGGCTTGAAGAAAACAACCTTGGCATCCTCTCCACCGATATCGATGAGAGCCTTTGCCTCAGGATGAGCCTTACGGGCATAAACCGATGCTGCCACTACTTCCTGAACAAACTCAGCCTGCAGCTGTTCTGCCGTAGCCATGCCCACGCTTCCCGTAACGCAGATATTTACCTTTGTATCGCCTATCAACTGGTTAATCTCATCGAAATAATGAGACACAAGTTCTTTGACACGAGCGTTGTGGCGTTCGTATTTTGAGTAAATCAAGTTTTTCTTGCCATCGATAACGGCAACTTTGGCTGTTGTAGAGCCAACATCTAGTCCGATACTATATTTTGCTTTCTCCATTTCTCTTCTTTCTTTCAGCCTGCAAAATTACAAAAATCTTTCAAGAAAACCAAAAGACAGCTATGATTTTTGCTAATAATCCCATGACTTTTTCAAAGAACAAAGAATGGGCATTCACACCTTTCTCATATCTCTGAACGCACTCCATGCTATCGGAATAGCTACTGCAAAGGAGCAGAAGTCTGCCCATGCCTGACACATTTCTACCCCCAGCAAACCGAAGAAATGGGGTAGGATAAAGATGAGCGGAATGAAGAACAAACCGCTTCTTGCTCCAGCTACGATATTGGCACGGATAGGCTTGCGGATGGTCTGCATCAGCATATTGGTAAGTACGATGGTGGCAACCAGAGGAAAACTGATAACCTGCCATTTCAAAGCCATGGAACCAACCTCTATTACCTTGGCATCATCACGGAAGAGTTCGATGATAGGCTCTGAGAAAATGAAGCCAATTACGGCACAGATAGCCAGGAATATGGTGCCACACTTGATGCAGTAATAAAAAGCTTCCTTGACGCGGGCATATAGTCTGGCTCCATAGCAGAAACCACAGAGAGGCTGGAATCCTTGACCCAATCCGATTACCACAGCATAGGTAAAGAAAGAGATGCGGGTGACGATGCTCATGCCGGCAATGGCAGCATCTCCGTAAGCTCCCGCTGCCACATTCAATACCAAGGTGGCGATACTTCCCAAGCCCTGTCTTGACAGGGAAGGGGTTCCGCCAAAGATGATTTCCTTGGCATAAGCCTTGCTAGGTGTGAAGTAGCGAAGGTGGATTCGGATGTTCTGCCCCTTGTGCGTCATCCAGAAGAGGATGGTGCAACCGAAACATTGGCTGATGAGAGTGGCGATGGCTGCACCCGTAATGCCCAGCTCGAAGTAGAGAATGAGCAATGGGGCGAGAATCAGATTCAGCAATACGCCTGACATGATGCCTTTCATCGCATACATCGTGTTACCCTGGAAACGCATCATGTTGTTGAGAGTGAGCGAAGTGGTCATGAAAGGAGCCCCTAACAGGATAATGCCCAGATAACGCTCTGTATAGGGAAGAATGGTGGGAGTAGAGCCCAAGGTAAGGCAGAGTGGGGTAAGAAACAGCTGTCCCAGTATTGCGATGACCAAACCTGTGAGAAAGCTCAATACAAAGCCTGTTGTCGCCATCTTTCTGGCGTTCTCCTCCTCTTTGGCGCCCAACTTACGAGAGATATAATTGCCAGCTCCATGACCATAGAAGAAGCCAACAGCCTGTATTACCGCCATCATGGCAAACGATATTCCCACAGCCGCTACGCTCTGGGTATTGATGCTTCCCACGAAATAGGTGTCGGCGAGATTGTACATACTTGTAGACAGCATGCTGATGATGGTAGGAATCGCCATCGTGAAAACAACCTTGTGCACAGGAGCTTCGGTCAGGAATGTATAATTATCTCTTGTTTTCTTCATTGTGAAAAATCTGTTTTCTTCTTTTTTTGACCATGCAAAGGTACGATTTTATTTTCGATTATCGCCCAATAATGGGATTTATGTGAACTTTTTTAATAAAAATGCACTAAAAACTTGCCTCTGTCAAAAATATGTAGTACTTTTGCAGAAGTTTTGTAGTTCTCTATCTTCTTGTAATACAAGATGTACGGACTGAATTGCTATATAAAACGGACTAATTATACTGATCAGAATTTGATTATAATCGAGTAAAAACTGTAATGAGCAATATAAGAATAATACCAGTAACAACCCGAAAGGGATTGCGTGCCTTCGTAAACTTCTATTATGAACTGTATAAGGGCAATAAATTTGCTGTTCCCTTCTTGCGCTTTGATGAAATGAATACGTTGAGTAAGCGCAAGAATCCTGCCTTCGAATTCTGCGAGGCGCAGTATTTTCTGGCTGTAGATGGTGAGGCGCGTATCGTGGGTCGTGTTGCTGCCATCATCAATCGCCGTGCCAATGAACAATGGAATAAGAAGCAGGTAAGATTCGGATGGTTTGATTTTGTGGATGATTTAGAGGTGTCGCAGGCTTTATTAAATGCTGTTGAGGCTTGGGGACGCACAAAGGGAATGACTGAGTGCGTAGGACCGCTTGGCTTTACGGATATGGACCGTGAAGGATTGCTCATCGAGGGATTCCATCATAAATCTACCATGTATATCAATTATAATTATCCTTATTATAAGAACCACATGGAAGCCATGTCGTTCTATGAGAAGGATAATGACTGGCTGGAATATCGCATCAAGGTGCCTGAGGAAACCCCGGCCAAGTTTGCCAGAACTGCAGAGATGATAGAGAAAAGATACAATCTGCATGTGCATAAGTTTACTTCTCGAGAGTTGGTTAAGGGTGGTATGGGACAAGCGGTGTTTCATATCGTAAACGAAACCTATAAAGACCTTTATGATTTCCAGCAACTCACGGACAGGCAGATAGATAAGTATGTAAATGATTATATCAAGAAGGCTGATTTGAATCTGGTTACGGGTGTTGTTGATGGTAATGATGGCAATAGATTAATAGGTTTTGGCGTATCTTTCCCTTCTTTTACCGATGCTTTGCAGAAGATAGGGAATGGCAAACTGTTGCCTTGGGGATGGTTGAAAATTCTGAAAGTACTGAAGTTTCATGCCACAGATACGGTAGATTTACTCCTGATAGGTGTATTGCCTGAGTATCGTGCCAAGGGAGCCAATGCCTTGATCTTTGCCGATCTTATCGAGCAATATCACCGTTATGGATTTAAATGGGCTGAGGCTATGCCACAGATGGAAAGCAACAAAGGTGTACAGAGCCAATGGCAATATCTGGAAAGCGAACAGCATCGTCGTCGCAGATGTTACCGTAAGGTGATGGTTAGATAAGATAAAACTGTATGGAAAATGCGATTTTAAGATAAAAAAGCGCCTGGCTTAGATAATTGAGTCTGAGTCAGGCGCTTTGTTTTATTTCCTAATACCGTATGTTCTTTCTTTCTCCCAGAAAGCCCTTCAAGCCTCCCAGTTCCATCAGAATTACACCAATAAGGGTGGTGAGGATGCCCAAGATGACATCGATGATGTAATGATGGCCGGAATAAACGGCTGTCCACCAGATTCCTATGCAGATGAAAGCGAATAGGGCTATCGTGTACCAACGCTTATGGCTCATTACGGCATAGATGGTAGTGAGGAACATGTAGGCTGCGTGCAAGCTGGGAACGGCAGCAAATACATTGGCATTCTTGCCGTACAGTCCATGAAAGATGGAAAGTCCCGTCATTTCATCAAATCTTCCTAAACCTGCCACATTACCCGGGGTGTGGAGAACCGGCTCGAAACCATAGTTCATCGCATACCAAGGTGGAGCTGCAGGGTAGATATAATAGCCGATAAAGCCAATGATGTTGACCAGAAGAAAAGCCCATGAGAATCGTCTGAACCAGGAATACTGCTTCTTGATGTAGAGATAAATGGCGAAGGCGATAGGTACCGGTACCCAGCACAGGTAGAAGATACCAGCCATGAAATCGGCTGCTCCGCAGTTGTGAACCTTGAAGTATTCGCCTGGTATCATGAGTTGTGTATGGTCGGCTACAGCCTGCAGTTCAGCAGCTGTAGTGGCTGCTATTCCAAAGAGATATTTCTCTGCTTCATACAGATGAACTACATCGATGGAGTTTACCTTATAGTTCGGGTAAAGGCGCATCGAATCGTAGATGATTCCGAAGAGGAACCAAGGCAGGAAGTAGATGGCAAAGTTGCGGGTCTTCTTCCAAGCCATCAGCACGACCAATAGAATGATTAAATATATGCTAAACACTTTCTCTTATTTTTTTTTCATTACTCGATAGCAATGTGCGATACGCCAGAATGCTGTGATGTTGGCAAGAATGGCGATGAGAATCATGCCGCTCGCCAACCACCATAAATCTCCGGTAATGCCAGTAACGATTGCAGATACGGCAGTAACGACTACTCGCTCCGGGCGTTGCATGAATCCTACCTTGCACTCGATGTCAAGGCCTTCAGCACGGGCACGAACGTAGCTTACCATCACGGAACCCGTCATGGCAGCAAAAGTCATTACGCCCATCCAGAACCATTCGCCCTTGTCGGTAAGGAGGAAGACCAGGCAGATGCCGAAGAGACTGACCAGCTCGCTGTAACGGTCGAGCGTAGAATCCCAAAGTGCACCAAAGAGGCTGCTCTTGCCGCTCATACGGGCCAGTCTTCCATCCATCATATCGAAGAGACCAGAGGCAAGAATGATAAATCCACCCCATCCGATGAGAGTCATACTGTCGGCATAAGTATAGTCGCTAGTGCCGGCAGTCATCAGGGTAGGGTCGCTGTTGACTCCGCCCATTCCCTGAATCCACGCAGCGTCAATAAAGAAGCAGGTAGCAAAAATATTGCCGATAAAACCTACCAGCGTCACGATGTTTGGCGTGATTCCAATCTTTATCATCGCCTTGATGAGCGGATTGATCATCACGTAGATTACTTTTTGTAAGAAATCTCTGTAATTCATTTGTTTATTGTCATTTGTAATTTCCTAATATTCTTTTTCCCTTCTTATTGGAGGTCTTCAGGATTCCTTCCTTCAGGAACCTCTTCTTCGTCCTTTTTCTTAAACACGAATTTCCTCTGTCCGGGATAATTCACCAGCACAGCTACAAGAAATGAAACCACACATTTTGGAATCATGTAGTGGATATTGACGTGTTCATGCAGGTTGATGGCTTCTGTCAAGGCGATGGTACCGCCCGAATTGAGCGTCCAGCTCAAGGCCCAGATGATGAAATATCGCCATGCCACGCTCTTCTTCTTGCGCTTGGAGTAGCCGAATACGTAGCGGTAGTTGAGGGTGCAGTTGGTGATTCCGCCACTCATGACGCCCAGGGCATTGGCTAGTCCGTAGTATATTCCGATGATGTCGGAGAGGAAGAAAGCCAGTCCGAAGTCTACTATCGAGGCTATTGATGCTGTCAGCTCAGCCTTTCCGAAGGTTACCAGTTCCTGCTTTATCTTACCCATAAAAATATGATTTTTGCAATCAGCATGACGACGGCTGCATAGAATCCACCCAGCAGGTCGTCTGCCATGACATAGAAGGCTCCCTCTTTGCGGTCTAGCCACTTGATGCCAAGCGGCTTCACCATGTCGAAGAAGCGGAAGAGAACCAAGGCAACCAAAGCCCACCACCAGGCATCCTTGGGTGCTCCTGTGGTAGTAAATGGCGTAATTAGGGACAGCGGAATCCATACGCCAGCCATCTCGTCGATTACAACTCGGCTTGGGTCTTCTCCCCAATAAGGCTGTAGTCGGGCTGTAGCCCAGGTTCCTAACAGGGTAGAGAGGATGACCAGGAAGAAGGTGATGCTTTGCAGCGTTTCTCCGTTGAAGCCACCGAGGTAAGCCATCAATGCCCAAATAAGGGTGGCCAAGACTGAGCCAGCCGTGCCTGGTCCCCAAGGCCAGAAGCCGCTTCCGAAGCCTGTTCCGATGATGACGGGCAGCAGCGGAGGGGGGTCATTGATTAGATTTCCTTTATTGTTCATTTTTGCCTAATTTCTATTCGTTTTGCTTGATTGTTTGTAATTCGGTTGCAAAATTACGCTAAAAAACTAAAATATCCAAATAGTTTTCGATTATTTTCAGAATAATATGTATATCTTTGCATCCGAATTCGGAAAAAAGCCAAAAATGAAGCCCAAAAGAGCTTAAATATGGCTTATTATATAAATAAGGTATTATTAGAAAGAGGTTAATGAAGGATATGAATTTTAAAAGATCATTCTTGTTGTTTTTTACATTGATGGTCTGTGCGCTTGAGATGGCTGCACAGCAAAAAATCAGCGGTCGCGTCATCGACGAGGATGGCTTTGCCGTGCCTTATGCTAGCGTGCAATATAAGGGACACAAGATTGCCGTTTCAAGTGATGGAGAGGGTAAGTTTACCATCGAGAAGCATCCCGAATGGGTGCTTACCGTGAGTGCCCTCAGCTATAAGTCACAGACTGTGAAGATTAGCGAAAAGCTCAATTTTCTGGAAGTGAAATTGAAAGATGATAGCCGCCGGCTCAACGAGGTGGTGGTGAAATCGAAGAAAGGTAAGTACAAAAGAAAGGAAAATCCTGCTGTAGAGCTGATGCGACGTGTGATTGCTGCCAAGAAGAAGAGCAATCTGTCCAATCATGATTATTATCAGTTTGATAAATATCAGAAGTTAACCTTGGCGCTCAACGATTTGACCAAGGAACAGTTGGAGGGCAAGTTCTTCAGCAAGCGTCAGTATCTGCTGGACCAGGTGGAGAAATCGCCTTATAATGATAAGCTGACCTTGCCTGTGCAGATCAACGAGACGGTTTCGCAGCATATCTACCGCAAGGATCCAAAGAGCGAGAAAGATATTATCAAGGGTCAGCAGAGTAATGGTATCGGTCAGGTGATTCAGACGGGTGAAATCATCAATACCGTTCTCAAGGATGTATTTACCGATGTCGATATCTACGATGATTATGTGCGCCTCCTGCAATATCCGTTCCCTTCTCCTATCGGTAGAACAGCTATTTCCTTCTACCATTATTATATAGAGGATACGGTTTATGTAGAGCGCGATCTCTGCTATCATCTGCAGTTTATTCCTGCCAACAGTCAGGACTTCGGATTCCGTGGAGAGCTCTATGTGCTTGCTGACAGCACCCTGCATGTAAAGAAATGTAATCTTTACATGCCTCACAATAGTGATGTAAACTGGGTGAAGGATATGAAGATAGAGCAGGAATTTACGAAGCTCGATAATGGCGAGTGGGTTTTGACCAAGGACGATATGGTGGCAGAAATGCACATCAATAATCTGTTGCAGGACCTGCTGGTGGTAAGAAATACGCGACTCTCCGACTATGCCTTTGATGAACTGCCGAAGCAGCTGTTCAAGGGCAAGGCGAAGATAAGGCACGATATGGACGCCATGAACCGTGATGAGGCTTACTGGAATAAATACCGACAGGTAGGCCTTACGAAGAGCGAATCGTCGATGGATAGTTTCATTCATCGTATGGAGAATTCCAAGGGCTTCAAATACATTATCCTGGGTGTGCGAGCCCTGATGGAGAACTATGTTGAGGTGGCTCATGCCAAGAAGACCGAGGAGAATAAGGAAAACAGAAGTTATTTCGACTTGGGACCTATCAATACGTTCCTTTCCAACAACTTCGTGGATGGAATCCGATTGCGTCTGGCTGGTCGTACGATGGCTGCGCTCAATCCTCATTTCTTCTGGAATGGTTACGGAGCCTATGGTCTGAAGAGTCATGAATGGTATTATGGTCATGTGCTGACCTATTCTTTCAACAAGAAGAAAAACAGTCCGTTCGAGTTCCCTATGCGCAACCTGACCTTCGAGATGGGACATGATATTACTTCTCCATCTGATGACAACCTGTTGCACAACAAGGACAACTTCTTCATGACCCTTCGTGCCACGACTCAGGATCAGATGTATCTCTACCAGCGCCAGAAGCTGGGCTTTGTCTACGAGACCGATTGGGGCTTCCGCTTCGATACGAATATACGCTGGCAGAGCAACCGTACCGTGGGCAACCTGCGTTATTATAAGGTGAACACGGGCGAAGAAGTAAAGAAAATCCGTACCACGGAGGTTTCGGCAGGACTCAATTACAATCCTGGTGTTACCTATGTGAATACCAAGCAGCAGCGTTTGCCTATCAATCTGGATAGTCCTGAGCTCAGCTTGCGCCATACGACGGGTCTCGATGGCTTTATGGGTGGACAGTATAAGAGCAACATCACCAGCCTGGGTATTTACAAGCGCCAATGGTTGGGAAGCTTCGGCTACATCGATTTCAATATTGTGGGTAAGATGCAATGGAACAAGGTGCCATTCAGTATGCTTATCCAGCCACCTGTCAACCTCTCTATCTTTGAACAGGAGGCCACTATCAGTATGATGAAAGACTGGGAATTCCTGAGCGACCGTCAGGTGTTCTGGTCTGTAGCCTGGGATATGAACGGCAAGCTACTCAATCGTATTCCGCTCATCAAGAAACTCAAGTGGCGTGAATATATTGCAGCCAAGGGAGTCTGGGGACAACTTACGGATAAGAACAATCCGCTGAAGAATCCGAACGATGATGTTCTCTTCAAGTTCCCAAACAACTCTTACACCTTTGGTGATACTCCATATTGGGAATTGGTGGCTGGCGTGCACAACATCTTCAAGTTCTTCGGAATTGACTATGTGCGCCGTATCAATTACCTGAATCATCCTAATGTAGACAAGTGGGGCATCCGCATGGGATTCCTCATGACGTTCTAATCAATTTCTGATGGTCTGGAAGCGGACCATCAGAAATCATATTTGTCATCAGCAACATAAAATAAGATAGGAGATAGAATCATGAAAATTTTGCTAGCAGACAGACAGGACATCACGCGAGCAGGACTCAGCTACGTGATAGAGAAAATGGAAGGGCTGGAAAGCAAGTATGTGGAAGACAAGGCTGAGCTGATGCTTGCGCTCAAAGATAACGAAGATACGGTCGTGATACTCGACTATACGAACTTCGACATCAACGATGCAGCAGAGCTGCTCATCCTGAACCAACGTTTTCCTTATACCCGATGGCTCTTGTTTAGTGAAGACTTGAGTACCGACTTCGTGAAGGTACTCGTGGCTAGCAGTAGTATGTTCAGTATTCTCCTGAAGGAGAGCCCGCTGATGGAAATCAAGGAGGCTATCCGCTTCTGTGTAGCCAGCAACCGTTTCATCTGCCAGCGCATGATGGAAGTATTGCTCGCTCCTAAGAAAGAAACAGAAGAAAAGGTAAATCTTACCAAGACTGAGACTGAGATTCTGAAAGATATTGCATTAGGAATGACTACGAAGGAAATAGCCGAAAAGCGTTTCTCCAGTTTCCATACCGTGAACACCCATCGTAAGAATATCTTCAGAAAGCTGGGCGTCAATAATGTTCATGAGGCTACAAAATATGCTTTAAGAGCGGGCTTGGTAGATTCTGCAGAATATTATATTTAACTTCTGAACTTGCGAAACTTGAATACGATATTTGAGGATATGGTAAAAAAATAAGGTTTCAGATTGTCTCCCGACAGTCTGAAACCTTTTGTTTCTAACTAACTTATTATCAACTATTCATTACTTACTGGCTGCAAAATTACAAGTTTTTATAGAAAAAAAAGTATTTTCTCTAGAAAAAACACACGTAAACGTTTGCAAATTCGAATAAAAACTGTATCTTTGCACGTAAAAGTGCAATAATGCATCTTCTAATCTAACTTATTAGTAAATGAAGCAACGTAGAACATCACTAAAAGATCTCGCAGACAAGTTGGGAGTGAGCATCGCTACCGTGTCTCGAGCTTTACGAAATAGCCATGAGGTGGGAGAGGAAATGACTCAGAAAGTCAAGACCTTGGCAAAGGAACTCAACTATCGGCCTAACCCATTTGCACAGAGTCTTCGGAAGGAAGCTCCAAGGGTGATAGGCGTCATCGTTCCTAATCTGGTTACCCACTATTATGCTGCCGTGCTGGATGGCATAGAAGATTATGCCTCAAAGTGTGGCTATTCGGTTATTAGTGCCAATAGTCATGAGAACCATGAGCGCGAAGCGAAGGCTCTTGACAATTTTCTCGATATGCATGTGGAAGGTATTATTGCTTGCCTTGCACAAGATACTACCGACTATTCTCATTTCGAGCAGCTCCACAAGATGGGAGTTCCTTTGGTGTTTTTTGCCCGTTGCTGCCTGGAAGAAAAGTTCTCTCAGGTTGTGGGTAATGGTGATGTGGCGGCTCAGAAGGCTACTCAGCACATGATTGAGACAGGCTCCCGCCGTATTGCCTTCATTGGCGGTCCTAATCATCTCGATATGGTTCGCCGTCGCAAGCATGGCTATCTGGAAGCGCTCAGGGAGAACCGTATTCCTATCGACCGCGATCTGGTAGTCTGTGACAAGATAGATTTCGATGTAGCTCGTAATGCTACACTTCGACTTCTGGAGAGTGAGAATCGCCCGGATGCTATTCTTGCTTTCAACGATATCATTACCTATGCTGCCTTTGATGCCATCAAGGCTAAGGGCTTGCGCATTCCTGAAGATGTTGCCATTATCGGCTTCACGGATGGAGATACGGCAGCCTTCGTTACTCCCCGCCTTTCTGCCATCATGGATAAGGCGCACGAACAGGGTACCAAGGCTTGCGAATTGCTCATGCGCAGCATCAATGGGGATGAGCAAATCTACAAGGAAGTTGTGCCGATGATTCTGAAAATCAGAGAAAGCTCTGAGAAGCAGGGTTAAAGGACCTTTTCCCTAGAACTGAAAGACCACTTTGAAGACTGATGAACCTCGATGGAAAGCGATGATAAAGATAAAAACGACAAACTATAAATATAAACCTTGAATGAGCATGTTTAAAAACTTGAATTTGCTAAGGCAGGCCCTCATGATTCTCGGATTTGTGCTGCTTCTGCAGCCTCTCCAGATGAGAGCGGCTTTGCAAAACATCGAGTTCTCCAGTTTGAATAACCGTGACGGACTCAGTAATAGCCAGGTGAATGCTATCTTGAAAGATAAGACAGGTTACGTCTGGTTTGGTACTCAGTCGGGACTCAATCGATTTGATGGATTCCGAATGAAGACCTTCTTGTATAGTGCCACAAACCAGACTTCATTGGCCAACAATTACGTAGATGATTTACAGGAGGACAATGAAGGAAAAATCTGGGTGCATACTTCTGTGGGTTATTGTGTCTATGACCCTACTACCGAGCAGTTCGACCGCAAGCCGGAAGTATGGTTGAAGACCATCAACGTAGAGGGTGCACCACAGAGAGTATTGGTGGATTCACAGAAGAATATGTGGATTCAGGTGTGGGGAAAGGGGCTTTATTATTATAATGTAAAGAACGAAACCACATACCTGTTCAAATATGCGAAGAAGCCTAAGAGCGGTTGTATCCTGGATGGCGACTTTAGCAACCTGAAGGATGTAGACGGTAAGTTGCTGGTTACTTATGGCGACGGCAAGCTGTGCCTGCTGGATGGCGACAAACAGAGCGTGCTCTGGTATAATACCTTCCTGAAAGACCATCGTCTTTGTGGAGATAATGGCGCTTACAGTTATGTAGAGAACAATCATACTTTCTGGGTTTCTACAGCAACAGAATCTTATGTCTTCAATTCTCTTAACAGACAATGGCTTACTGCCCGTTCTTATCTTGCACAGAGAGGAATTCTTGTTCCTGTAAAAGACCGCATCGTCATGCGCGACCTTCAGGTAGACCCAAATGGTGCCTTGTGGGTTGCTACCGATCATCATGGACTTTTCTATATTGATTTCAAGTCAAAGACTTTTCACCAGTATGTGCATAGTAATGCCCGGGGAAGTATTGTAGACAATTCTTTACAGAAGGTTTATATTGACAATTTCGGAGCCGTATGGGTGGGCAGCTATAAGAATGGTGTGGCTTATTATTCACCATCTTCCAGCAAGTTCAATACCATTCCGCTCGGCGATGTCTGTACCATTACGCAGGATTTGGCAGGAAATCTGTGGTGTGGAACCAACGATATGGGAATCGTGGGTTATAATCCTGTAACCGGACAGACCTGGCATTTCGGTAAGGCTCAGACCGGTCTTGGCTCGGATGTCGTGGTGAGTAGCGTGACCATGAAGGATGGAACCATGTATTTCGGAACCTTCAACGGCGGCTTTACCCAGTTTAAGAATGGCAGGTGGAAGACTTTCAATATTTCCAATAGCGGATTGGCTAATAATAGCGTCTGGTGCTTCCAGGAAGACCCTCAGCATCGTCTGCTTATCGGTACTTTGGGAAGTGGTGTGCAGATTTTTGATCCTGTCACAGAGAAATTCTCTACCTTCAATATTGCCAATTCTGGATTAACGAGCAATTTCATCAATTCCATTTTCCTGCTCAATAATCATGAGGCTCTGATAGGTCATTCCCAGTATATTTCTGTCTTTGATCTTCATAGTAGGAAGATGACTAACATCAATAGTACCAAGGACGGAACTCCTTTCGGGAGTCCTTCTATTAATTATGCGATGAAGGATAGCCGTGGCATCTTGTGGATGGCTTCGCCTGGAGGTATTTCGATGTATGACAGCAGCAACGGACAGTATGAATCCATCAACGAACTGAATGGAACCACAGGAGCTGTGGGCTGTGCGGTTGTTGAGGACAAGCAGCATAATATCTGGCTGGTTTCCGAGTTTATCGTCACCCGTGTAACCTTGACCAAGGATGCTCAGGGCAAGTGGAATCTTACCATGATCAGTTTCAATTCGCTGGATGGATTGCAGAGCCGTCAGTTTAATATCCGTTCTGCCTATCTGATGCGAAACGGAGCGATTGCCGTGGGCGGTCAGGACGGTATCAACATCATCCGGCCTAGAACCATCCGCACAAGCAGGCAGCAGGCTCATGTGCTCTTCAGCGGATTTGTTCTCTTTGACCATCCTCTTACTGCGGGCGAAAAGTTCGAGGGCAGAGTGCCACTCAAATTATCGCTCGACAGCAATCCGGAACTAGACTTGAGTTATAAGGACAAGGCGTTTACCATCCAGCTGGCTTCCAATCAGGTGTCGCTTCCGGCACGTTGCCGTTTCCTTTATCGCATGAAGGGATTGAATGATAAGTGGATGATGACTCCTGATGGAAGATCGGAAGTTACATTTACCAATCTCCTTTCAGGCAACTATGTGCTCGAAGTGAAGGTGGTGAATGGAGACGGAACCGTGAGCGAAGAGGTGAGCCGGCTGAAGGTTCACATCCATCCGCCGTTCTATCTCTCTACCTGGGCCATCATTATTTATCTGCTCCTCGTTGTGGCTGCGTTCTGGTACTATCGCCGCCGCATGATAGAGAAGCAGAGAGTGAAGTATGAAATCCAGATCAGGGAAGACAGCATCAAGAAGACCCGTGAGATGAACGAGTTGAAGCTCAACTTCTTTACCAATGTGAGCCACGAGCTTCGAACTCCGCTCACCCTGATTATCTCGCCTCTTGTTACCATGATTCGGGATGAGGGCGACCCAGAGAAGCGCAGAAAGCTCGAGCTGATTCATCGTAATGCAACCCGACTGCTGAATCTGGTCAACCAGATTCTGGATTTCCGCAAGTTCGACCAGAACAAGGAGAAGCTGTCTCTTGCCCGTATGGACATCGTGAGCTTCGTGGACAATATCTGCAATTCGTTCAGAATCCTGGCTAATAATAAGGTGAATCTGTCTTTCGAGTCGTTTACTTCCAAGCTGATCATGACCTTTGATGCAGACAAGGTGGGCAAGATTGTCAATAATCTCCTCAGTAACGCCTACAAGTTCACTCCAGACGGAGGATCTATTACGGTTAGACTTTCCGTAGCCTTGGGCGTAGAGGTAAAAGACCATACCCACGACATGTTGCGCATCAGCGTAGCCGATAACGGCAAGGGAATCAGCGATGAGGAGAAGAAGCACGTCTTCGAGCGTTTCTATCAGGTGAACGGCACGGAAATGCAGCCTGCCGGTGGAAGCGGAATCGGCCTCAACCTGGTGAAGAAGTTTACAGAACTTCACGGAGGTCAGGTAGAAGTAAGAGACAACGATGGCGGCGGTTCAGTCTTTATCGTAGACTTGCCGATGGATGATGGCGGAGCTGCCAAGACCAACGCCCATCTGGAATCCATGCGTGTGGCTCCAGTCATCGCTACCGTTCATAAGGCAGAAGATACGATGGAAGAAACGGTAGAGGAGGGAGGCTCTTCTGATGCGCTCTATGGCGTTCATCGTTCTTCGCTAACCGCCAAGCCTGCCCGCAAGAACTATGTGGCTAAGGTGCTTCTGGTAGATGATAGCGATGACTTCCGCGAGTTTATGCGTGATGTGCTTACCGACTATCAGGTCATCGAGGCCGTGAACGGTAAGGATGCCTGGCAGAAGATTATCGAGGTTCGCCCGGACGTCATCCTCTCCGACGTGATGATGCCTGTGATGGACGGAATCGAGCTCTGCCGCATGGTGAAGAGCAACGAGGAGACGGCTTCCATTCCGTTTGTGATGCTGACTGCGCGTCTGGCTACCGACCATCAGGTAGAGGGATTGGAGAGTGGAGCAGACGATTACATCATCAAGCCGTTCAATATCGATATGCTCAATCTGCGCATCCGCAATCTCTTGGGTTGGGCACGCCGTTCTGCCCGTCGTTCTTTCCTTGATAAGAATAAGGAAGAGAAGAAGGATTCAGGCCAGCCTAAGGAGAGAGTGATTCCTAAGGGCGAGCTGGGCGACTTTGAAATGACAGCCAGCGACCGCAAGTTCCTGGCAGATGTGGATAAATACATCAAGGACATGATGGGCAATCCGGATACTTCGGTAGAGTCGATGAGTGCTCATCTTTGCATGTCGCGCGTCCAGCTCTACAAGCGTATGGTTTCGCTCACGGGTACCACTCCTTCAGAGTATCTGCGTGCCAAGCGCATCAAGCGGGCTGAAGAGCTGATTCATAGCGACGAGCTGAACATCAGCGAAATCGCTTATACGGTAGGTTTCAACAATCCTCGCTATTTCACCAAATACTTTCAGGAGGCTTATGGACTGACGCCTTCCCAGTATAAGAAGAAATTGAATGGCGAGAGTATCTAATCATAGGAATCCATAGGAATCTCTTGATTTCTTGTTAACGAAAAGGGTATAAAATGTGGTAATTAACATTTTATACCCTATTTTGTTACATTTCCACGTATTATTATCACTAAAAAGAAGTAATTTTGCAGGCAGATATTCAATCTAATAATCATAAGTTTAAAAAACTTGTATAAACAATATAGTATGAAGCTAACTAAGACGTTATTGATTTCAGCCGTTTTGCTGATGAGCGCTTCTGGGCTCCAGGCAGCAGGCTTTATTCAGAAAGGTAACTATCTTACCGTTCAGTTGAAACAGCACCAGAATTTTGGTCCTAGTCAGATTCGCCTCCAGGTGGTGAGCGATAAGATTATCCGTGTGCAGGCTACTGCCGAGCAGGGATTCCGCGACAAGCAGAGTCTCATCATCGTGCCTCAGAAAGGCAAGGCTAATTATAAGGTAGAGGAACAGGGCGAACAGCTCATCATTACCACAGCCGCCATGCGCGCCGTGTTGAATGAGGCTACCGGTCAGATTACATTCTATGATTTGAAGGATCATGTGCTCCTCAACGAGGTGGCTCAGGGTGGTAAGACTTTCAAGCCTTTTACCGTTCCTGACCGTGAGATTGGCGTAGACATCGCCAAGGTTCCTGAATCTCAGAAGCACGGATGGTCATGGAGAGCCCTCTTCGATTCTCCAGACAACGAGGCTTTCTATGGTCTCGGTCAGCATCAGAGCGAGGAACTCAACATGAAGGGCAAGAACGAAGACCTCTTCCAGTATAATACGAAGGTGAGTGTGCCTTTCGTCATTTCCAACAAGAACTACGGTATTCTCTGGGATTCCTATTCTTATTGCCGTTGGGGTAATCCTGAAGATTATCTCCAGCTCAACCGTGCCTTCAAGCTTTACGACAAGGACGGAAAGGAAGGTCAGCTTACCGGTACTTACGTGGACAAGAACGGACAGAAGATTGTTCGTGGCGAAGACAGCATCTACTTTGAATATGCGATGCCTGAGACTTCTGAAATCTGCAACAAGACCGACAAGGGCGGTATCCAGAACCTGCCAAAGGGCTTTGCCCTGAATGGTTCCAAGGTGGTTTACGAGGGTTATGTGGAGGCTCCAACCAACAGTTTCTACCAGTTTATCCTCTACTATGCCGGCTACATGAAGATTTATATCGACGGCAAGCTGGTTGTGCCTGAGCGTTGGCGTACAGCCTGGAATCCTAATTCCTTCAAGTTTGAAACTCCAATCAGGAAGGGCGTAAAGACTCCTATCCGCATCGAGTGGCAGCCGGATGGCGACGTTTCCTACTGCGGTCTTCGCGTAGCAGCTCCTCGTTCTGAGGCTGAGAAGAACCAGCTGAGCATCTGGAGCGAAATGTCTCCTGACATGGATTACTACTTCATTGCCGGTCAGAACCTCGACGAGGTGATTTCGGGCTACCGTACGCTTACCGGCAAGGCTTCGCTCTATCCTAAGTGGACCCTCGGTTTCTGGCAGAGCCGTGAGCGCTATAAGAGCAGCAAGGACATCGAGGAGAACCTCAAGAAGTTCCGCGACCTGAAGATTCCTGTAGACAATATCGTTCAGGACTGGAACTACTGGAAGCTCGATTCATGGGGAAGCCATGAGTTTGAGGCGGCACGTTATCCTAATCCGCAGGCGATGCTCGATAGCGTGCATGCCATGAACGGAAGATTCATGATTTCCGTATGGCCTAAGTTCTACGATACCGTCAAGAACTATAAGGAACTCGACAGCAGGGGCTGGATGTATCATCAGGCTATCAAGGACGATATTCATGACTGGCTCGGCTTCCGCGGCTCTTTCTATGATGCTTATGATGCTGGTGCACGAAAGATGTTCTGGCGCCAGATGGACGAGAATCTCTATACCAAGTATAAGTTCGGAATTGACGCATGGTGGATGGATGCTTCTGAGCCTAATGTTCGCGACTGTACTCCGATGTGGTACCGCAAGGCCCTTTCCGGTCCTACAGCCCTCGGAACATCAACCGAATATTTCAACGCTTACAGTATCGTGAATGCTGACGCCATCTATCATGGCCAGCGTAGCGTGAATCCTAACCAGCGTGTCTTCCTCCTTACCCGTTCGGGCTTTGCAGGCGAGCAGCGCTACAGCACGGCTACCTGGTCGGGCGATATTGCTACCCGTTGGGAGGACATGCGCGCTCAGATGACTGCCGGCTTGAACTATTCTATGGCGGGTCTGCCTTTCTGGGGAATGGATCAGGGTGGTTTCTGCGTAGAGAACCGCTACGTGGCTGCCCAGCAGGAGTTCGACAAGACCGGTAAGGAGAATGCCGACTTGAAGGAGTGGCGTGAGTTGCAGGCTCGCTGGAACCAGTTCGGCTGCTTCGTTCCGCTCTATCGTGCTCATGGCCAGTGGCCATTGCGTGAGGTCTGGAATATTGCGCCAGCCAATCATCCGGCTTACAAGACCATCGTGGCTTACGACAAGCTCCGTTACCGTCTGATGCCTTACCTCTACAGTATGGCTGGTATGGTTCATTTCAAGGATTACACCATGATGCGTGGATTGGTAATGGACTTCAACGGCGATGATAATGTTTACGACATCAAGGACCAGTGGATGTTCGGTCCTGCTCTGATGGCTTGTCCTGTAGGCGAGTATCAGAAGTACAGCCGTAACGTTTATCTTCCTAAGCAGAAGGGCTGGTACGATTTCTATACCGGCAAGCATTATGCAGGTGGTCAGACCATCGTAGCCGATGCGCCATTCGAGAAGATTCCTGTCTTCGTACCAGAGGGTTCTATTCTTCCTGTAGGTCCGGAGATGGAGTGGAGCGACCAGAAGAAGGCTGAGCTCATCGACCTCTATGTCTATGCAGGCAAGGACGGTTCTTATACGCTCTATGAGGACGAGGGAACCAACTACAACTACGAGAAGGGCAAGTATGCTATGATAGACTTCAAGTATAATGATGCCCAGAAGACCCTGACCATTGGTGCTCGCAAGGGTTCATTCGACGGAATGCTGCAGAAGCGTCGCTTCAACGTGATTCTGGTGAATGCCCAGAACAACCAGGGCGTTAACCTCGCCAAGGCTCCTAAGGGGAAGATGGTGAAGTATGCCGGTCAGGCAGTAACTGTAAAATTGAAGTAATCTAATCTCCCGCAGATTTCACAGTTTACACAGATATCTGTAACTCTCTTTCAGGAAAGATGAATCTGTGAAAATCCGTGCAGTCTGTGGGATTTTTTATATTGATAGGAAAGAATGAATAAGAAAACAATATTTAGCGTTGCCTTGATGAGCGGTCTTTTCGCTCTTCCGATGAGTGCCCGTGAACATCTGTCTTTTGATAAGGGCTGGCTTTTCACTCTGGCTGATTCTGCCGGAATGTGGAAAGCGGATTATGCTGACGCCCATTGGCGAAGCCTGAATCTGCCTCATGACTGGGCGATAGAGGGCGATTTCTCGCCAGGCAATCCTTCGGGAGCCAGCGGAGGCGCTCTGCCAGGCGGAATAGGATGGTACAGAAAGCATTTCTCCCTGAATCCTCATGAGAAGTACGACCGCTTTACCATTACCTTTGATGGAGTTTACATGAACTCTACCGTCTACATCAACGGTCATCAGCTCGGAACCCGTCCTTACGGCTACAGTACTTTCGAGTACGACCTTACACCTTATATTAATAGGAAGGGTGATAATGTGATTGCCGTGAAGGTGGATAATAGCGACCAGCCTAACAGCCGATGGTATTCGGGCTGCGGAATCTATCGCCACGTCTGGCTCACCAAGACCATGAAGAAGGCTTACATTCCTCAATGGGGGCAGTATGTTTCTACCACTCCTCAGGGTGATGTCAGGGTGAAGACGGATTTTGCAGCTTCCGGCAACAGGATGAAACTCTCTGTCCGTAACATCATCTATGATGCTGCAGGAAAGATTGTAGCAAAGAGTAAAGGTGATCAGGAACAGAAACTGCAGGTGAAGAATCCGCATCTCTGGGACATCGGAAAGGGATATCTCTATACCGTCAAGAGTGAGCTGATTCTAAACGGGAAGGTAGTGGATGTAGCCACAACCACTACAGGCTTCCGCGATGTGAAGTTTGATGCCAGGAAGGGATTTTTCCTCAATGGCAGGAATATCAAGCTGAATGGAGTCTGCGAGCATCATGATTTCGGCTGTCTGGGTGCTGCCGTAAACGAGGATGCGATGCATCGCAAGCTCACCATCCTGCGCAACATGGGCGTGAACGCCATCCGGAGCAGCCATAATCCTCCGGCTCCTGAACTCCTCAACATGTGCGATTCGATGGGAATCCTCGTCATGGACGAGAGTTTCGACATGTGGCGACGCAAGAAATCGAATGGCGACTACGCCCGATTCTTTGATGAGTGGCACAAGCGCGACCTCTCTGACCTGGTGAAGCGCGACCGCAATCATCCTAGCATCATCATGTGGAGCATCGGCAACGAGGTGCTGGAGCAATGGTCGGATGCTGCGGCAGATACGCTTTCGCTGGAGCAGGCGAATCTGATTCTGAATGCTGGGCATGATGCTTCTACGCTGGCGCATAGCGATGAGCTGAGCGTGAATTCGCTCCTCACCCGGCATCTTGCCCGGATAGTCAAGGAGTATGATCCGTGGGGAACGCGTCCGGTTACGGCTGGCTGTAATGAGCCCGACCCGAAGAACCATCTCTTCAAGAGTGGAGCCATCGACCTGATTGGGTTCAATTACCATCATCAATGGGTGAAGGATGTTCCGAAGAACTTCCCTGGCAAGCCTTTCATCATGTCGGAGAGTGTCTCTGCCCTGCAGACGCGCGGTTTTTACATGATGCCTAGCGACAGTATCTATTCGGCTCCTAAGGAGTGGTGGCTGCCGTACTACGACCCTTCCTTCAAGTGCTCGGCTTATGATAATATGCATGCTTCATGGAGCAGCACGCACGAGGAGACATGGGATGTGGTGAAACATAATGATTTCGTGGGCGGACAGTTTATCTGGACCGGTTTCGATTATATAGGCGAACCTACTCCTTATGCTTATCCGGCGCGAAGCAGCTACTTCGGAATCATCGACCTGGCAGGTCTCCCGAAGGACACTTATTTTATGTATCAGAGTGAGTGGACGCAGAAGAACGTGCTTCATCTCTTCCCTCATTGGAACTGGATTCCGGGACAGACCATCGACATGTGGTGCTACTACAACAACGCAGACGAGGTGGAACTCTTCGTGAACGGCAAGAGCCAGGGTGTTCGCAAGAAGACCGTCTATGGTGAGAAGAACGAGGGTGAAGCCTTCCGGAAGAGTACGGAATATCACGTGATGTGGCGAGTTGAGTTCCAGCCGGGCGAAGTAAAGGTGGTGGCTAGAAAGGGCGGCAAGCAGGTGGGCGAGCAGACCATCAGGACTGCGGGTGCTCCTCATCACATCGTCTTGAAGAAGACCTATCAGGGCAATCTGGCTTATGGCTCAGCAGAACCTACAACCTTCGTAGAAGTGAATGTGGTGGATAAGGACGGAAATCTCTGTCCGAATGCCGAGAACCAGATTTTCTTCTCTTCCGATGCTCAGATTCTGGGTACGGATAATGGTTGCCAGACCTCTCTGGAGCGTTTTACCGACCCTCATCGCAAGGCGTTCTTCGGCAAGTGCGTGGTGGTATTGAAGGGCAAGGGTAAGCTCCAGGCAAAGGCTGTTGACCTGAAGGAAGCAGCTTTGGAATTATAGAATAAAAATCTTTTGAATCATGAGAAAATCACTTTTAACCCTTTGTGTCCTGAGCCTGCCGATGGCAGGACAGGCACAGCTTAAAACTAATAATGGCATAGAATACTTACAATGCCAGGCGCCCGATGTTTCGGGCGATTTCTGCGATTTGGCAAATACTTATTTCCTTGCCGACAGCATCGCCGGCTTCGACCTGAACAAGGGCGAAGGACTGCTCAACTGGAAGCGTTACCGGCTGGCACCCCGACAGGCTTTCAACCTCAACGGTTATTGGCCGGTCAGGATGAAGATGCTCGATTTCCCCGACACCCAGTACGATAACGACCCAAACCTGAAAATCAGGATTCAGAAGATTGATGACAGAACCCTGCGCATTACCGTCTTCACTTCGCCTATCGAACCTAAGATGGACGAGGCCAACGACCCGATGTTTTCGCCTGAGTTTATCTCCGGGAACTTCGGCAACGGGAATGCCCGCATGGGGAAGGGGAGATGGAACACGTCGGCGTCGGCACAAAGCATTATTTATAAAAACGGAAATGGAGAGCTGGAAATCCAGAAGTATCCGTTCCGATTGATACTTCGCGATGCGAAAGGAAAAATACTTACACAAACTCGACATATAATAGACAACGACAGTACGCAGGTAAAACTCCTGCCGTTCAATTTCATCAAGCGCGGAAGCGACAATTCGCGCAGCATCAACCCCGTCTTCATGCTTTCGCCGGGAGAGAGAATCTATGGTTGCGGAGAGAGTTTCACCTCGCTCAACAAGGTGGGGCAGAAGGTGAATATTTCCGTGGTAGACCCGCAGGGTCCTGAAACCGACGGAATGTACAAGCCTGTGCCTTTCTATTTCTCCAATCGTGGCTATGGAATATTTATGCATACTTCGGCTCCTACTACTGCCGATTTCGGAGCTAGCTACATCGGAGCACAACGCCTGTTCATGGGCGATGAGACGATGGACTTCTTCGTCTTCTTCGGAGAGCCAAAGGAGATTCTGGATAAATATACCAACGTTACGGGCAAGTCGCCGATGCTGCCTCTCTGGACTTTCGGCACCTGGATGAGCCGCATCTCCTACTTCTCGCAGAAAGAGGGTCTGGAGATTGCACATCAGCTGAGAGCCAACCGCATTCCTGCCGACGTGATTCATTTCGATACGGGATGGTTTGGCGTAGACTGGCAATGTGACTATGAGTTTGCCAAGGACCGCTTCAAGGACCCGGTAGGAATGCTGAAGACTCTGAAGAAGGAAGGTTTCCATACCTGCTTGTGGCAGTTGCCTTATTTCACTCCGAAAAATCGTTACTTCCACGAACTGGTAGAAGGTGGAATGGCGGTAAGAAATGCCAACGGAACGCTCAATTATGAGGATGCTGTGCTCGACCTGAGCAATCAGAAGACCGTAAGCTGGTATCAGGACAAGATAGCCCATCTCATCAAGCTGGGAGTAGGCGTCATCAAGTGCGATTTTGGCGAGGCGGCTCCTTATGATGGTCTTTACGCCAGCGGCAAGACAGGCTTCTATGAGCACAATCTCTATCCTCTGCGTTATAATAAGGCGCTCTGGGAAGCCGTGAAGGCAAATTCTGCCGACCATGAAGGCGTAATCTGGGCACGAAGTGCGTGGGCAGGAAGCCAGCGCTTTCCGCTCCATTGGGGTGGCGATGCGGCTACCAACGAGATTGGAAGCGTAGGAATGCTGGGCGATTTGCGAGGCGGCTTGAGTTTCGGATTGAGCGGTTTCTCTTTCTGGAGTCATGATATGGGTGGCTTTGTAACCCAGAGTCCTGACGATCTGTACCGTCGCTGGTTGCCGTTCGGTTTCCTGAGTTCCCATACCCGTGCTCATGGAGCGCCTCCTACCGAGCCTTGGCTCATCAGCAAGGATTTTACGGATGCTTTCCGTGCCAATGCCGAGATGAAGTATCAGCTGATGCCTTATGTTTATGCGCAGGCTAAGGATTGTTCAGAGAAGGGCTTGCCGATGGTTCGTGCGCTCTTCGTAGAGTTCCCGCATGATGCAGGTGCCTGGCTGGTAGAGGATGAGTACATGTATGGTTCCCAGCTGCTGGTGGCTCCGCTCCTGGAGTCGGGCAGTAGCCGTACGGTTTATTTGCCTAAGGGTAAATGGATTGATTACCAGAGTGGTAAGGTTTACGAGGGTGGCTATCAGGAGATTTCCATCCCTACGGCTCAGGAGGTGAAGGCTTATGCTGAGGCTTCGGGCTCGGCAACGGTTTCCCAGCCTCTTCCTTGCATTATTCTGGTCAAGGATGGCAGCTTGATTCCTCAGGTTCCTGTGGCTCAGAGCACGGACAAGATTAATTGGAGCAAGCTCTCAATGCGTACGTTCAAGGCTGATGCAGCCGAATGCGTAGGCTATCTTTATCTGCCGGGAAGCGAGAAGATTGCAATCGTAAAGCGAGAGTTTTATGATTCTACCATTTGAAAAAATGCTATCATAAAAAATATTATTTTTAAAAATGCTATCATAAAAAAATCCTTCGGAAGTAATGCGATGTTTACTTCCGGAGGACTTTTTTTGTAGATGATAGTATGATTAATATGTTGTATTTTTTTATCCGATGATGCTTTGCAGCAACCCCTGGCAGGCATCTTCCAATAGGGTGATGACCAGTTCAAAATCGCCCATGTCGCCATAATATGGGTCGGGAACGGTGGTGTATTCACGATGGTGGGTCAGGAAATCGGCCATCCGGACCACCTTGTCCTTATCTGCCTGGCAGGAAGCCATGGAGGTAATGGCACGGTAATTCTCATTATCCATCACCACGATGGTTTCGAATCTTCCGAAATCTGACTTCTGGAACTGGCGGGCGTGGCTGTTGAAATTGTAGCCATGTTCGGCGCCACATTTCCGCATGCGACTGTCAGGCAGCTGCCCCACGTGCCAGTTGCCTATTCCTGCAGAATCAATTTCAAACTCATCCTGCAGCCCTGCCTTTTCTACCAGGCTCTTCATGATGCCCTCGCCGGCTGGCGAACGGCAAATGTTGCCGAGGCAAATAAATAAAACGGTATGTTTACCTTTCTTTGTCATAAATATTATATTTAAATGTTTGTCAAGTTTAGCGAGTTCGCCCCGCACGCCCTGTTTTGTAAGTTCGCCCCGCACGCCCTGAAAGGGCAGAAGCTCCTAGCCCAGGGCAACGCCCTGGGTATAAACAGCAGTCAGCAAGGCGCCCTGTAAGGGCAAAAGCTTTAGAATATGGGTAATAAAGCTTTTCCCCTTACAGGGCGTATATTTATAACTCCCTACAACCCAGTGCGTTGCCCTGGGCTAGGAGCTTCTGCCCTTTCTGGGCGTATTGCTGAAATCAACCTTCGTCTGTTTGAAATCAACCATTACCGTCCTTTATCGGGAGATAATATTTTTAGTCGATTTCCTCGTCAGCCTCATAACCGCCCATCTCGCGGATGGCGTTCTTCAGCATGGTGTACTGCTGGTAGAGGTTGTTCACAGCCTCTTCACCCTGGGTATAATCGTGCATTGGCGCCTTGAGGAAGAAACTCAGGAAGCGCTGGATGCCGTAACGGCCGGCACGGGCTGCAAGGTCGCTCAACAGACAGAGGTCGAGCAGCAATGGAGCGGCAAGGATGGAGTCGCGGCACAGGAAGTTGATCTTGATTTGCATTGGATAACCCATCCAGCCGAAGATGTCGATGTTGTCCCAACCTTCCTTGTTGTCGTTGCGAGGAGGATAATAGTTGATGCGAACCTTGTGATAATACTGAGTGTCCTCATCGTTGCCATGGCCGTAGAGGTCTGGCTGGACTTCTGGCTTCAGGATAGTCTCAAGGGTAGAGAGCTTGCTCACTTCCTTGGTATGGAAGTTGGCTGGCTCATCGAGAACGAGACCGTCGCGGTTGCCCAGAATGTTGGTAGAGAACCAACCGTTCAAGCCGAGGCAGCGGGTGCCGATGATAGGAGCAAAACCACTCTTCACGAGAGTCTGACCAGTCTTGAAGTCCTTGCCTGCGATAGGCATGTGGGTCTTCTCAGCGAGTTCCCACATGGCAGGAATGTCAACTGTTGTGTTAGGAGCACCCATGATGAAAGGAGCACCCTCCGTAAGGGCTGCATAAGCGTAGCACATGGATGGAGCGATGTGCTGGCGGTCGTCAGCCTTCATCGCAGCCTCGAGAGCTGCCAATGAGCCGTGGATTTCCATATCTACCGGTACGTAGATTTCGGTAGATGCTGCCCAGGCTACGACGATGCGGGAGCAGCCGTTCTTCTCCTTGAAGTCGCGGATGTCCTGACGCAGAGCCTCCACCATTTCCCAGCGGGTCTTGCAGTCCTTCACGTTGTCGCCATCCAGACGCTTGGCGTAGTTCTTGTCGAAGGCAGCCTTCATTGGAACCACCTTCTCCAGCTCCTCGCGCACAGGGTTGATATCCTTCTCCTTCAGGACCTCGGCATACATAGCAGCCTGGTAAGCATTCTGCGGATAAACATCCCAAGTGCCGAATACGATGTCGTTGAGATCTGCCATAGGCACGATGTCCTTGTAGTGAAGATACTTCTTGTCTGCACCCTTGCCTACGCGAATCTTATCGTATTGAGTCATTGAACCTACTGGCTTTGCAAGTCCCTTGCGAGCCATAAACACACCAGTCATGAATGTAGTAGAAACTGCACCACAACCTACAACCATGATACCCAGCTTGCCATCAGCTGGTTTAACCTTGTTTTGTTCCATTATCTAAAAAAATTAATGTATTATAAAGTCTTCTACTTCTATTGTTCAGTATGTCTATCTGGATTGCAAAGATAAGGAAAACTGATGGAATAAGTGTAGTTTTTTGGAAATATCTGCAATAAATTTAGAAATATTAGCATTAGAATGATAAAAAAAACGATAAAAAGTAAGTATCTTTGCAAAAGAGTTTATAATCAGAAGAAACAATTTTCTAATTTTTTTTATAGCATGACAATAACGCTTATTATATTAATCATTACGGTTGCCATGTTTATATGGGGCAGGGTGAGGGCTGATATTGTGGCTCTTACTGCCTTGGCAGCACTCTTGGTTCTCGGAATCCTGACGCCGGCAGAGGCTCTTGCCGGCTTCTCTTCGCCCATCGTCATCATGATGATAGGCCTCTTCGTGGTGGGTGGAGCTATCATGCAGACCGGCCTTGCCAAGCTGACGGGCAATAAGCTGATGGCGCTCTCCCGTGGCAACGAAACCGTTACCTTCCTCCTCGTGATGCTGGTAACCTCGTTTATCGGAGCCTTCGTGAGCAATACCGGAACCGTGGCGCTGATGATGCCTATCATCATGAGCCTGGCTGCGGGTTCGGGCATGCAGTCGTCGCGATTCCTCATGCCGCTCGCCTTTGCCGGAAGTCTGGGCGGAATGCTCACCCTCATCGGTACGCCGCCCAACCTGGTCATCGACGAGGTGCTTACCGAGGCGGGATTCAAGCCCCTGGCGTTCTTCTCCTTCTTCCCGGTGGGAATCATCGTCATCGCCATCGGAATCATCGTCCTCATGCCCCTGAGCAAAATCTTTCTCAGCCAGAAGCAGAACGGCAAGAAAAAGAAGAACGGAAAGTCGCTCGATGACCTGGTAGACGAATACCAGCTGCTCGACAACCTGCATCGCTACATCGTGCCAAGCAAGCGGACGGCTGCAGCCATCGATGAGAATGGGCAGATGATGGACATCGTGGGCAAGACCCTCAAGGACCTCAGCATCCAGAAGAAATATGGCGTGAGCATCATCGAGATAAGAAACGAGAAGAAATCGCGACTGGGACTCGTGAAGGACGTCAACCAGAACATGGCGAAGAGCAGCAGCACCATCGCCGTGCACGACACCTTATATATAATAGGTGACGAGGAGAAGATTGAACGGTTTGCGCAGGATTACGACCTGAGGAAGATGAAGGACGTGAAGATTGATTTCTACGACCTGGGACTGACCGAGATTGTTGTGATGCCTACTTCCAATTTTGCCGGATTGCGAATTGGAGATGCCAACCTGCGCAAGCGCTTCGGCATCAACGTGCTGGGCGTGAAGCGAGGCGGAAGCTCTTCTGACGGCAAGGTGGGAAAGGAATATATTACCGACAATCTGATAGCCACCAGGCTGCATGTGGGCGATATGCTCCTGGTGCAGGGAGAGTGGACCAATCTGGCCCATCTTACGGCAGATACCACCAACTGGGTGGTGCTGGATCAGCCGGAGAAGACGGCAGACAAGGTGCTCCTGGACTACAAGGCTCCTGTGGCTGCAGCCATCATGCTCTTGATGATAGCGATGATGGTGTTCGACTTCATCCCCGTGGCTCCGGTCACGGCGGTCATCATCGCCGGACTGCTTACCGTCTTTGCCGGATGCTTCCGCAACGTGGAGGCAGCCTACAAGACCATCAACTGGGAGAGCATCGTGCTGATAGCCGCCATGATGCCGATGTCTACGGCGCTGGAGAAGACGGGTGCTTCGGCCTTGGTTTCGCAGGGACTGGTAGACAGTCTCGGCTCGATGGGACCGACGGCTCTGCTGGCAGGTATCTATTTCACCACTTCGCTCATGACGATGTTCATCAGCAATACCGCCACGGCTGTGTTGATGGCTCCTATCGCCCTGGTGGCAGCCCAGCAGGTGGGCGTGAGTCCTTATTCCTTCCTCTTTGCGGTAACGTTGGGTGCCAGCATGTGCTTTGCCTCTCCGTTCTCCACTCCGCCTAATGCGCTGGTGATGAAGGCGGGTGGCTATACGTTCATGGACTACGTGAAGGTAGGTTTGCCGTTGCAGATCATCATCGGCGTGGTGATGACCTTCGTGCTTCCGCTCCTGTTCCCGTATTGATTTTACTTCAATCAATTCCCTCATTTGCGAAATTACTGAACTTTAGAAGTGTTAAGGGGAAGTTAAGGGACAAATGTCCTACGTTATACGACAAAAGACTATTGTCTCTTCACTTCCTGAACGACCGAAGGGAGTGATAACTTCTTTAACTTCAATCAATTCCCTCTTTTGCGAAATGCTGGAAAAAGATAATCCCCAATCTCTTGGTGCTCCTGATGAGTCCGAGGATTGGGGATTTTCTATCTTGGTAGTAGGACTACATGCCTACGTCTCCTTCAGCGTCTCCACCGCTGGTGCCACCGCCTTCGGTATTGCCTGAGCCACCACCTTCGGTATTGCCTGAGCCGCCACCTTCGGTATTGCCTGAACCGCCGCCTTCGGTATTGCCTGAGCCGCCACCTTCGGTTCCACCTCCGTTTGGATCCTTGTCTGGGTCTTCCACGTTGCCGCCATCGCCCGAAGTAACGTTCTTCACCACCTTGCCGTTGCGGTCGATACAGGTAATCTGGATAGGAGTTCTCTGCAGCTCATCCTTGATATCCACGTTTGGAGTGAAGATAACTCTGCGGGTGGTGATGAGGCTACCTGCCACCTCACCCACGGTAGCCACACTCTTGGCTCGCACGCCGAATCTCATGGTTCCCAACCCCGGGATGGCAACGGAGTGTCCTTCGGTAGACCATGTCTTGATAACTTCGCCGGCAGCATCCCAGCATGCCTGCATCACGCCGCGGCTCACGCCACTTCTCAGAGCCGCCTCCTTGATAACCTTGCTCTCCGGGAGCTTGTTGTAAAGCTCGGTACTGAGAACGTAACGATACTTACCTTTCAACTCACCCACCTGGATGAGGGTTTCCTTTGCTTTCAAATTAATAGCCATAATCTTCTTGAATTTTAAATTGTTAATAAATTGATAAAAAAATAATTATAAAGCTTTCCCCCCTTTCAGGGCGTCCCCTTCTAGCCCGCCTTCCAGCCTCCGTTCTTGCCGAGTCAGAAAAGGAGCGCAAGGCTCGTAGCCCCCTTCCAGCCCGCCTTCCAGCCTCCGTTCTTGCCGAGTCAGAAAAGGAGCGCAAGGCTCGTAGCTCCCTTCCAGCCCCCGTTCCCAGCGATTCCATCGCTGGTCCCCCCTAGGCGTTCCGGCGTTTTTGCAAACCATCTTCACCTGATGGTGATGGTTGGCACGAAGTGCGAAGAGTCGGCTCGCGTGGTGATGTTGTTCTCCTGCTGCTGCCTCTGGTTCTTCCCGATCACGAGACCCGCGGTACACGAGCTGGTGAGGAAGGTGACGATGGCAGAGCATACGGCCACGATGAGATACTTGATGAATGCCTTCATATTTGGGTTCATACGCTTCTCTTGCCCCCTATTAACTTTCCGTCTTCTTTTTTAAAAAGAAGAAAGAGAAGGACTCGTATCAGGGCTTGGAGTCGAGGTTGATAACTTGATGCATTCGGGATAATCTTATCCGGAATATCTCCCAGATGCCTTTTTTCATTTTTCCAACTGGAGAAATATTTTTCTCCAACTAGGAAAGTGATTTTCCAGCGCTTTCTGAATCACGATGCAAAGATACGAAATCCCCCACAGTCAGTTGGGCGATGGCATGTGAAGCCGTGCGATAGCGGAACATTTTTTAAAAAAATATAAAATCAGCCTAATTAATGGCCTTATATCGAGATAATTGATTATATTTGCTAAAAAATAGGAGGCATAAGCCTTGGTATAAAATTAAAGCGTATGGAACAAGTAGGTTATAACAATATACATCTGGCTATCATGGCAATAGAGAAGGGAGCAAAAATAATGAATGTACCTTCTAAAAACATGTATATGCGTTTGAAGAAACAAGGTCTCATCCATAATTTCCTTTTGCCATATTATGAAGAATTACATACCCAGAGTTCTGATTGGGTTGCAAGAACTACGGTTGAAACACTCAAAAACTGGGAGATGGCACAATGAAATTATTCCATGGATCATACATGAAAATAGAATATCCAGAAATCAGTAAAGGGCGTACTAAAGTTGATTTCGGGCAAGGGGTCTATTTAACTGGCATTAAGTCGCAAGCTGAAAAATGGTCTAAGGTTATTGCTATCAGAAAAGGACCTGCCTTTCGGCCAATCGTCAATATGTTTGAATTGAACGAAGATTTGTTTAACTTGTCGGATTTCCGTATCAAAAGGTTCAAAGAATACAATATAGAGTGGCTTCAATATGTTGTGGATTGTAGAAGAGGAGGTAATTTGCAAAAACAATATGACCTGGTAGAGGGTGGTGTAGCCAATGATAATGTAATCGACACAGTAGAAGATTTCGAAAATGGCAGAATTACTGCGGAACAGGCATTGGGACAGTTGGTGTATAAGCAAGTGAACCATCAAATTTGTATTCGTAATCAGCAAATTATCGACAAATACCTTCAATTCGTTTCATCCTATCAAATTTAGAAATTATGAGAGACTCTGTACTTTGGCGTAAACAAAGCCGTATCGTGATGTTGCTGGCAAAGGAGAAGAATATTACTCCAGAACAAGCTCTTGATATCTATTATTCTTCCAGAACCGCTCAGCTGTTGTCTGATCCTAATACAGGATTGCAACTCATGAGCGATCAATATGTGCTTGAAGACCTTCTAAAAGAGCTGCAGGAAAGAGAAGCATCTGCAGCTTCCGGAATATCATAAATGAGCTCCAAACGCCAGTAACCAATTGGCTGGCGCTTGGGGCTTACTTATACTAAACTATCAACTCTAAACCTTATCCCGGTTCCCCCAGGTAATCTATGATAGCCTTCACCTGCTTGGGCGTAAAAGCCTTGCTCAGTTTGTGATAGCCCATTGCCAGGAGCTCCTCCCATAGCGGGTCGCATTGGTGAATCCAAGCCATCAGATGGTTGACGGCTGTGCGTGGATTACTCTCGGGAAAGTACATCAGGGCAAGTTCCTTCTTGGTGTACGTACGAATGATAAATTCTTCCATATTCATTTTGATTTTAAAGGGTGAGTTTCGCATATGGGGAAGTTAAGGGAAGTTAGAGAAGTTAGAGGGAAGCTAAGGGACAAATGTCCTGCATCTTACGAAAAAGACTATTGTCTCTTAACTTCCCGAACGATCGCAGGGAGTGATAACTTCTTTAACTTCAATTAATTCCCTCACTTGCAAAACTTGAATAAATAATACTCGCTGAAATCCTTGCAGCCTGGGGGCAACTGATGATGAACCAGATGGGGGAGAATCTCCCTGAGTTGCAGGAAGAGCTGTTCGCCGGGCGCATCCTGATCAGGAAACATGTGGAATTCCACCTGATATTGACGCTCGATATCAGCCAGCAGCTGCTTATCCTCAGGTTTGAGAAGCGTGGCCGACGGAATGGCTATCGCCTTATGTCCGGCAGAAAGCATCGCCCAGCAGTCGCTGCATCCCTCCGTGATGAAAAGCTTCTCGCCAGGTTTCAGTCTCCCTACCACCGGCAGGTTGTAGATGGAGCATCTGGCGCCATAGGGAAACCGGAAGCGGGGAGCCATCGGTTCCGTCTGAAGCGAACCCTCCGTCTGATGTGAACCCTCCGTCTGAAGCGAACCCTCCGTCTGATGTGAACCCTCCGTCTGAAGCGAACCCTCCGTCTGAAGCGAACCCTCCGTCTGATGTGAACCCTCTGTCTGATGTGAACCCTCTGTCTGATGTGAACCCACCGTCTGAAGCGAACCCTCCGTCTGATGTGAACCCTCCGTCTGAAGCGAACCCTCCGTCTGATGTGAACCCTCCGTCTGATGTGAACCCTCCGTCTGAAGCGAACCCTCCGTCTGATGTGAACCCTCCGTCTGATGTGAAGGAGAATCTGTGTCATCTGTGAAATCTGTGGGCGTCTTCCGGTAATCGAGGTTTCTGTTCTGGATTCCGATGAGCCGTCCGTCCATGTCGAAGTAGGGAATCTGCAGCCAGTTGATGCCCTTCTTATCCGTCCATGAAGTCAGTCTGCACCAGTTCACCACTCTCCAGTCAATCTTCCTCTCTTCGAACAGGAACCTCCTTGCCGCCTCGTTCAGCCACGGATGCTCAAAGAATCTCGCATACTTGCTGGCATCGAAGGAGGAGGATTTTCCCGAATGAGAGCCACCAGAATCATCTCCCGAATGAGAGCCACCGGAATCCTTTTCCGAATGAGAACCACCGGAATCCTTTCCCGAATGAGAGCCACCGGAATCCTTTTCCGAATGAGAACCACCGCCAGAAGAGGCTTCGGAGGAAAGAGAAGAGAAAGCCCCCTCTCTCTTCCTGCCATCTTCCAGATAAACCCCATTCACCTCCGCGAGCCATCGGCAAGCCGACAGAAAATCCTTCCCCAGGTATTTCATCACCAGGTCGATGGTGCCCACGGAATTACCCATGCAGACATAGCAGCGGCAGCTGTTCCTCCTCGTGCTGAACGAGAGGCTGGCATGGTGGTCGTCATGAAAGGGGCAGAGCGCCTTGTGCCGCTCCACCTTTATCCCCATCTGCTCCGCAACTCCCTCAATAGGCAGGTCGCGCAGCTTCTGAATCTCATATTTCTCCATAAAAACTATTTTTTACTTTATTTCTTATCCTTTCCCGCCGGCATTCCCATCAGATATTCCCTTGTCTTCGTATAAAGCCCCGTCTGGGCAGAATAGGTGATGAATTTGCGGTTCTTCCATACGTTAAGCTGATGCTTGGTACCCTCCTTGCTCTTGCCAAGGCTCAAGCGGAGAGCTTCCAGCTGCAGTTCGTTGAATGATACTTCCAGATGGTCAAGCATATTCTTGGGACCGGTTCGCTGCACCTCCTCCTGCACATCGCCACACTTGAACATGTCGCCAAATACCTTCACTTTCGACCACAAGTCGTAGTAGCAGAACCATACCACGAAGTCCCCGATGGAGCGTGTCCACGTCTGGTCGTTCAGAATCCACAGCACGGCTCCCTTCTTCCATGCCGAAAAGATGCTGCGGTGGGAAAGCTCCCAGAGCATGTCATCATCGGCAAGATCGGCAAGCCTTGCCATTTCTTCTGCCAGCTGGTCGGCCACCTTGTTGAGCTTCTTCACCACAAAACTGCCCTTACAGTTGTCCAGGCGCAGCAGATAGCTGTCCATCTTCTTCAGGAATTCCTCATCATACGTTCCCTGCCGTGGAATCTTGCCACTACGCTCGCCACGAGCCTTGTAGGCGAAAGGGATGCGGCCGAAGAAACCATTGGTGAGGTCTTTCTTGTAGAACTGTCGGGCAGCCTCGGGGGTAGAAGTGAAGGTGAGGTTCACCCTGAGCACGGGATTGCCCGTTACGCCATCTGCCGTGGCGCGCAGGGCTCCGGCACGCTGACGGTCGTAGATGTTTCTTACCATCTGGCTCACCTGCTTATGTCCGCCACACATCCTGTCCGCCATTTCTACTTCGGGCAGATTGATGTATTGCGTGCGCTCGCCCAGTTTTTCGCATGCCATGGCATTCTGGATAAAGGCAGGATTGGTGACATCGGCTGGTGGAAACCAGAAACTCACGTCCGGACGTTCGGGTTTTTCCTTGTTGGCGCCCTTGGTCTTCATCTGTCGCTGCCAGTCCACGAGTTTCTTGAACTCAGTCTCATCATGCTTGCGAAAAGGGCGCATGATAGCCTCTACCAAATGCCCCAATTGTGCCTTTCCGATACCCGAAGGACCTATCAGATGCCCCATCTGCCCGCACATTTCATAATATTTGTTGTCGCAATACATGAACCTTACGTCCGTGAGATGAGCGGCAAGAGCCGGAATTGCCATCGGAATGAGCACTTCACGCATGTCTTTTGATGCCTGCGAGAGGGCAAATTTTACAAATTCTGTGCCCTTGCTGGGCTTGGGCATCGCCGGAGCGGCATTGCTGAAAATGTTGTAAATCATTGCTTTTTAGAGAATTAAATTAAAATCGATGTTCTTTTTTTATTGCCTACAGTCTCAGTCTCAGAGTCTCAGTTTTTTTTCATGTGGTCTCGCTTTCTATATATATTATATATAACTAATTAATAATCAATAAGTTATAAGTGCTTAAGAAGCGGGTTTGAAGTTGAATTGTGACATTTATCCTAACTGAGACTGAGACGTGAGACTCCGTGTTATCTGTCATCACTCTTGCCGCTAATGATGCGCAGCTCGTCGGCGGCACCCTGGCAGAAGTCCTGGAAGGTGAAGCGCTCTGAGAACTGCGGGCGGTTGAAGGTAGGGTAGAGCGTACCGTCTTTCTTCCGGTTCACGTTGATGTAAGTTCCTTCATACACGTGCGGATTTCTCTGCACCACCTTCTTCTTCTTCTCGGAGTCGTTCTGCACGAATGTGAAGTGGTCTTCGCCGTCGTGCGTAATGGCTCCGTCCAGATACTCGCCCACGGCCATGCGTCCAGGCTTGCGTGTTATCAACTTGAGGTCGATACCCAACTCTGTGTTGGGGTAGAAATTATGATTAGACATAATTGTAGTCTTTCCGGTTATTCCCTCCGTTTCGATGAGAGGGGACCTCCATTCCGCATCAGCAAAAATCGAAACAGGCTTCGGTCTTCGCTTGCCCATGCCTGATGTGGTTTGGTGCTGCAAAGGTCGGTATTTTTTGAGAGATAGACAAGGAAAAAAGTAGATAGTAGATGAGTGAAAAATATTTACGTTTTTAGAATTCTTGATGTTATGCTAAGTTAAAAAGTAGATTGAATGGTAGCAAAGTAGATTATTAAAAGCAAAAACGTAGATTGATAGGCTACTGATAATCTACTTTTTATAAAAAGTTAATCTGGTTTTCATAAAAAGTAGATTTTCAAAGCAAGAATTCAATAAAAAAAGTGTATCAGCTATGCGAGCTAATACACTTTTTGGGTATTTTGAACCATTTCACTCCCAATCAAATCTACTTTTTAAGCACTAAAATCCATCAGGTCTTCATTATTGCTATTTGCAAAAAGTACATTGATGCGGGATATGAAACTTTTTACCATCTCGGAGGTCTTGTTATATTCCAGACTATGTTTGTTTACTGCGGCATATTTTACAGGAGCGTAGTTCCCATTGTAGTGCTCGATGAAGTATTCTACTGCCTGCTTCACATTGTCAGGCAAAGCCCATTGGCAGAAAATATATTCATACATTCCCATCAGTTTGTGCTTGAAATCAGCTGGCAGCAGTTCGTCGAAGTGGCTTATTACGTATCTTATTTTCTTGATGGTTTTTGGATTGTTGCCCCAAAGCATCTTCTCTTTAATGGTTATATCCTCATTTTCGGTTTTAGCTTCGATAAGGCATAGATGATCCATCGAGGCACAGTTCTGCTTGTGGAATTCGCCTTGCGCAAATCCTTCCTCTGAAGCATAGTGTAGGTACGCCTGGTAAGCAGGTGTTGTAGCCTTGAGATACTCTATCGTATCTTCGGAGATGAGCATAATCGTATTTTCCATACGTTTGTATGCTTTTTGTCTGTATTTATCCAATATGCATTTACTTTTGATAGGATCCTTGCGTATAGCCAGTTCTTCTTGTAGAATTTCTGCACAGATATCCATACATTCCTTTTCTGCCTTGAAGAATTTAATCATCTCGTTATACAGCCCCTGTACTGCTGGCGGAAAGCTTTCCAGTTCAAACAAATCAGGCTGGTATATTTCATCTCCAAGTAATGAAGCATCGATTACCGATTTGGGCGGAATATTATACATTTCGCATTCTGCAGCCGAAGGATGCTTTCGCGGGCAGAATTTCTTGAGGATGATTTTCAGAGGGGACAAGTGACTTCTGATATGTCTTAGAACTTCGCTTACTGAATTGTAGTAGTTGTTGTGGTCTGTGGCAAATTGATTATTGAAAGAGGGTTCAAACTTTTTCAGTCGTTCCAGTTCTTTTTCCATTTTGTCGCAGGCTTGGGCTATGAATCCTGAAAGTTGTTCTATTTCGTCCAGATCCTTGTGCTTCATTTCCAGGGCACAGGTAAGGCGATTTGCTCCATTCTCTTCAAATTTGGAGACTATTTCCTTTATCTGATTTAGTCGGTCTAGTGTAGGCTCGATATCAGAATGGTAATATGCCTTGCGGCATTTTTCTTTTTGGTCTGTTGTCATTTTTTAGGTTGTGTCTTTAATTTATATAATTTATCTTTATAATTTCCCTCCACATCAATCAGACCTTTATCAACGAGCGTTTTGAGATAATCTCGTGTTCTTGAAACTTTCAGGCCTGTAGCTTTTGAAATGGATTTCAGATCAGATTTTCCGTTATTGACGATGAAATTGATGATTTCCTGCTGGTTGTCTCCAATTGGGATTTGTTCATTCGGTAGGATGATTTCCTTGCAGGTTTTATCATGATTCATCGATGCTATCAGCTCGAATACCCGGTGCATCTGGCTATAGGCAATCTTATCTTCTGGCGTAGTCTCGCTTAGCCGGGAGAGTTCCTTGGCATAACCTAGAGCTCGCTGAAGATCGCCGTTTTCCGTAAGATAGTTGTAAAGCTTGTTCTTGCGGAAATATCTTACGGTCTTTTCGTAGCCAGGCATATAGCGCTGAAGCTCAGGAATAAGCTGCTCATAGCAGTCGTAACGCTTCACGGAAAGTTGAGGCAGGAAATGCAGCAGAAACCAGAATTCCGTGCATGGATTGGTTTCCACCCAAAGAATCTTATGGCTGCTCTTCTTGCGTATCTTGGAGTAAGTTTCCATTTCTTTGGGATTCTGCAACAGACGGTCCATATCAACAAGGCAGATTACATAGTCGGTTTCGCATTTTACATACGACTCTGCCAATTTTGCCATGTGAGGAATGTCGGAATGTTGGGGAAAATCGGGCGCCACCTTGAAGGGATAGCGGCAGGCGACGCGGAGCGAGTCGAAGTAGAACCACTCCGTCTCGCCTTCACCTATGATTGCTATACTTTTCTTTACTGCCATATTCTAATCCTCCTTATCTAGATAAATACTTCCAAGGAATGGTAAATCCACCAGCTTGCCTTGCTTGTAGGCATGATATGGATTCATCGTCTTGTGCAGACCCAGCGAACTGAGACGCTTCAGCTGGGTGGCACCTTCACGGCTCTTGTCTGTAAACCATACCACATCCCGACGGATGTAGCCTTCGTTCAGCAGATTGATGTCGTGAGTAGTCATGAGCAGCTGGCTAGAACCCTCGCTGTTGGCAAGAAACAACTTGATGAAGTAGGAGAGAAGCTCATAATGGATGCTCGTTTCCACCTCGTCGATAGGGATGAAGTTGTTGTGGTGAAGCACATAATAAAGCACAACCGACATGCCCAGAAACCTGTGGGTGCCTGCCGATTCCATTTGTTCGTGTAAAGTATATTCGCCGCCGTCGCCCTTATGCTGGAAGAGGATTTCATCATGTTTAAGCGTACCACGGCGGAGCATCTCTACCTTAGCCTCCTCTGGGATGGGAGCACTCTTGATGGTCTTCTCCATTTCCGGAGTGATACTTTCTTCGCGGTCATCTAGAGAAAGGTCGGTGATGTTGAAGTCGCTCGCTTTCAGCATCTGTAATAGAAAGCGTTTCTTCCTGCCATCCTTGTCATGGCGCAATTCGTCTTTCACATTGAAGGTCAGGGAGGCGCGCGGGCTCAGCGTATCCCGCATTCCCGAATAGAAGAATTCTGCCACGATATTCAGCCGTGATGTGGTTGCATTTGATTGTCCAAAGGCTGCCATAACCGTACAGTTGTTGGTAGTATTGCCGGCGATGGCACGCTGGGTGGCTTTGTTGATGCCCGATTTGCTGCCAAAGGTAACTTCCGAGTGGTCTGTTTCCTGCTGGTAGCTGCGGCTGTATAGCTTGGTAGGGCGTGAGCTTGTATAAACCATCAGCATCTCCTCGTAGATTCGCTTTTCGTCGAATTCCAGGCTTAGGACGTATTTTTCCCGGTTGAGCCAGAAGGTCATCTGCATCGAGGAGTGTTCCTTGCGGCTGTGATTATCCAGAAGAAAAGGAACGTACCCCATTCCCGTATTCTTGTTTTCCGGCTTGTCGAGCATGGTGCGGCGGAAGAATGCGAGGGCATCGAGCAGCGTGGTTTTGCCGCTGGCGTTGCTACCATACACGATACCAATCTTGAGGAGTTCAACACCTTCTGCCACTTCGTATAGGTATTGGTTTCTCATCTTGTCATCATTCGTAGGAAGGAAGCTGAGCGTTTGCTTTTCTCTGATGCTGAAGAAGTTTTGTATTTGAAATTCCTGTATCATAGCTGTTGTTTTTGCTGCAAATATACGATAAAAAAGCAGAATTTCAAAATGAAAATTTGTGTTTCGTAAAAAATTCACGTTATTTAATATTAAAAGCAGCGTTTTCCGTATTTTTTCCTATTTTAAAGAGGCTTTTTGTTGGCGAAATACTGTTTAAAAGTAGCATAAAGGCTTTTCTTAAACCTGCTAATGAGTTATAAAAATGAAAATAAATCCCATTTCATTTTGTTTTTTGCCGGTTTCTTCGTACCTTTGCGCATGGATTCGGCATGAGCCGCTTCCAGACATTTTAGTAAAAACAAAGCATTGACTATTATTGTGGTCTTCCGGAAAAAGCGTAGGAAACTTTCTTTCTGAATATACGACCGCACCAATAATGGTTGGCTTCATCTGTGGTAAGCATAGGTGAGCCTCTCGTCAAATATGTAGAGTCAATGTTCATGCCCGATATAGGGTGTGAGCATTCTTATATTTGACGGTGGTTCAGACTTTCCTACGCTTGCCACGGAAGACCTTAAGAATCGTTCACACCCTTCTTTTGTGTCTTTTTGTGAGTAGCCTGATGATAGTTGGATGCAGAATCTAACTATCGAATAGAATGGACAAATTAAATCTCTATCATGAGCTTGAACAGCTCTTGCGAAAGAATAGTCGTTATTGTATGGATGACGGTAGATTATTGAAGAACCGAATTGTGGAGGATGCTTTGAGCATTCAGCCTCTTCTTGTAAAGGAACTTCTTGGTAATGAAAAAATGAAGAAGGTGTTCTTTACCGATGTTGAGGGGGTAATGGTCTTTGATAAGATAAAGTTCCAGCGTTTTGTATCTGATACTCAATTTTTGGGCGGCAGCTATACGATGTTCAAAAACAAAATCGGTTTGGCTAATGAAAATGGCCGCTTTGTGAGTGAAAGCAGAGAGGTGGTTCTTTCCTGGCCTTATAAGGACTGTATGCTTGAAGGTGGCCAAACGAAAGAAGATGCAAAGCGAAACGAAGTATTTTGGAATGAGACTCTGGCTCCAGATGAGGTGAACCGATTGACAGAACCAAAGGTCTTCTCTAACTTTAAGCGTTATGATAAGGAAGGTGAGCATCAGGTGGATCATCTTTCTGATAATGATAATTTAATCATCAAAGGTAATAATCTGCTGGCCTTACATTCTTTGAAGAAAAAGTATGCGGGGCAAGTAAAATTGATTTATATTGATCCGCCGTATTATTTTAGGAAAAAATTATCAACTGATACATTTAAATATAATTCAAATTTTCACCTTTCTACATGGCTTACTTTTATGAGAGATAGATTAGAATGTGCAAAACATCTGTTAGCACCTTCAGGAACTATATGGATACATATGGGAGATGAAGGAATGCATTATCTTAAACTTGTAGCCGACCAAGTTTTTGGAATAAATCATTTCATAGGAACGCTTCCTAGGCGTACACGAAATGGAAAATCTGATGTTCCATTTAATTTTTCTCAAGATTTTGATTGGCTTCTCGTTTATACAAATGTAGAAGAAAGTCAAGCTGTAATGGGGAGAGCTGTTGAACGAAAATATTACACGACAGAAGACTATCCTGGAAAGCCGTGGAGACTTGCTGACTTGACTAAGCAGACAACAGCAAAAGAAAGAGAAAATTCTTTCTTTACTATGGTTGATCCAAAGACTGGAAAAGAATATCCTCCAAGTGAAAAGAGAACGTGGTGCATAACAAAAGAGACATTTGACTTTCACTACAAAAGAGGGTATATTGTCTTTCCTGATGATTATGACTTTCTTAAAATAACAAAACCATATAGTCGAAAATTCAAATATGAAGACGAGGCCAATGGTAAGTTAAGTTCAATAATATCTGATTGTCAAATTCAGCAGTTCTTAAAGTCATTATTGTATGATTGCAAAAATGAAATAGGTAATAACGAAATTAATGATCTTTTTGGGCGTGATGAGTTTGATTATGCTAAGCCTGAGAATTTAATTAAGATAATTATGGAGGCTGTAACTAATGAAGGTGATTTGGTTATGGATTTCTTTTCTGGTAGTGGTACAACTGTAGCTGTAGCTCATAAGTTAGGGAGAAAGTATATTGGTTGTGAACAGATAGACCATCAAATAGAGTTAACAGTTAATCGGCTTAATGAGGTAATTTGTGGAGAACAAGGCGGAGTCTCTAAGAGCATCGGCTGGCAAGGTGGTGGCTCTTTCGTCTATTGCGAACTTTCAAAAGCGAATGGAAAATTTGCTGATGAGATAGAAAATGCAGAAACAACCGGTCAATTGATGGATATCTGGAATCGCATGAAGGCTACAGATTATTTGAACTATAAGGTTGACGTAAAAGAAGTAGATGCCAACGTGGCAGACTTTGAAGGTTTGAACTTGGACGATCAGAAACGCTTCCTTATAGAATGTCTGGACAAAAATCTGCTTTATGTCCCTCTATCTGATATAGACAGTAATGAGTATGGTGTGACTGATGAGGATAAGCGTTTGACACGTGAGTTCTATCATAAAAACTGATAAAGATGGCAAAACTACAAGACACTTTAGATAAAATGTTTGGGCAACTAAATATAGCCCAAACGCAATTGCCGGAATATTTTGAAACGGGATTGAATCCTTCAAAACGTCTGCGCCCATATCAGGAGGAATGTATGAAGTATTTTCTGACTTACATGAATCCCGATAAAAACTTTGATGGGAAAGAACGAAGTCCTCATCTACTCTTCCATATGGCTACTGGCTCCGGAAAGACGATGATGATGGCACTTGCTATGCTTTATCTTTATGAGCGTGGATATAGAAACTTTCTATTCTTTGTCAGCAGCAATAATATTGTAGAGAAGACGCGTGATAATTTCTTAAATTCGTCTTCTTCAAAATATCTGTTTGCACCAATTCTTACTATAGAAGGCAGAAAGGTGGAAGTGAAAGAAGTGAAAAACTTCCAAGGGACAGATTCTGATAGCATCAACCTTTGTTTGACTACCATTCAAGGTTTGCATGCAGATTTGACTGCGGAAAAAGAGAATGCTTTAACTTATGAAGATTTTACGGCAGAACCTGTTGTGCTAATTGCTGATGAAGCACATCATCTGAATGCTGAGACAAAAGCGGCAAACAAACGTAGCAGGGAAGAGGCAGAAAACGTTCAAAACTGGGAGCGGACTATTGACAATATCTTTCAGAGAGATAATGGAAAACTACCGAATATTTTGTTGGAGTTTACTGCTACTATGGATTTAGCAGATCAGGCTATTGCCCAGAAATATGATGATAAAATAATCTTTGATTATACATTAAAGCGCTTTCGTGAAGATGGTTATTCCAAGGAGGTTGAGACTTTCGTAACAGACTTGGACGAATTGGATCGTGCTCTTCAGGCTATGATTCTGAGCCAGTACAAACGCAAGGTTTTTGTAAAGTTGGGACAAGACATCAAGCCTGTAATAATGCTGAAGTCGAAAACCATCAAGGAGAATAAGGCTAACTATGAAGCTTTCAAAGAGCGTGTTGCAACACTCAAACTATCTGATATTAGCAATATTAGAAATAGAGCAAAGGAAGATCTGTTGGCGGCTTTTGATTATTTTCAATCAAATGGTGTGACAGATGAAAATCTTATTTTGGAATTGCAGAATGATTTTTCCGAAAAGCGTCTGTTGCTTGTGGATGGTAAAACGATTACGCCAGAGAAACAAAGGCTGCTCAATTCTCTAGAAGATGCTTCAAATGGCATCAGAGCGATTTTTGCCGTTGATATGCTGAATGAAGGATGGGATGTATTGAATCTCTATGATATAGTACGACTTTATGATACTCGTGATGCTAACGGAGGCAAGCCTGGAAAAACAACTATGCAGGAAGCTCAGCTTATAGGAAGAGGTGCCCGCTACATGCCTTTCAGAGACCCCTCTGATGATTCTTTGCCGATAGATAAGCGTAAATACGATTGTGATGTTGCTAATCCTTGTCGTGTAGTAGAAAAACTGCATTATCATAGTGCTCATAATCCACGCTATATCCAAGAGTTGCGCAACGCCCTTATTCAGACTGGAATTATGGCCGAGCATCATGTACAAATCAATCTTTTTATGAAAGATGACTTTAAGAAAAGCCGCCTCTATACCAAAGGGATTGTGTTTGTAAATGAAAGAAAAAAAGTGGCCGAAATGGAAGATGATGGCACTTTAGGCAAGTCTATTCTTGATAAGATATTTACTGTTAAAATGCCGACAGGGAAAATGTCTACAGGAATCATCTTTGGAGATAATGCTTCGGCTGAAGAGTTGACTAGCCTTACCGTACCGCAATTTGATTTTTTACGGATTGGAAGTCACGTTGTTCGTTCAGCTATGAATAGGTTTTCTACTTATACTTACGAGGTGTTGCATGAGTTGTATCCAAGTTTAAAATCTTGTGCTGAATTTGTAGCATCGGATAAATATCTTGCAAAACTTCAGGTGAAGGTAATAGGCAAATATGCTTCACTTGCAGAATACGGGCAAGCTGATAAACTATATATAGCTAAAGAACTTCTGAGACAGTTAGAACCTTTGCTTAGAACTCGTGGGAAAACTTATCGGGGAACGAAGACTTTTCTGCCGTTGCCGTTTAATAAGCAATTTCGAGATAATATAATTCTTAAGGTAAACGTATCTGGAGGAGAAAAAGAATTTGGGCGTTCGCAGAAGAATCCGGCAAATATCGATTATACTCTTGATCTTTTTGAAAAAGATTGGTATGCCTATAACGATAATTTCGGTACTTCTGAAGAAAAGGCACTTGTGAAGTATATTGATGGAATCATGCCAAAACTCAAAGAAAAGTATGATGAAATATATCTTGTCCGTAATGAGAAGGATGTCTGCATCTACAGCTTTGATGAAGGTGGTGCTTTTGAACCAGATTACATATTGTTTCTTCGCATAAAGGGAGATGATGCTAAGTATGATAATTTGCAGATCTTTATAGAACCGAAGGGAAATCAACTGCTTCTGAAGGATAAATGGAAAGAAAAATTTCTATTGCAAATCCAACAGATGGCAGACGTACATTGGATAACTAAGGCTGATAGCTTTAATGTATGGGGATTACCTTTCTATAATGAGGAAAGAGAAGCTGCATTCAATACGGATTTTAAAGAGGCTGTTATTGATTTTGGAGCATTAAAAACGAAGAATAAGGCTTGGAAGATTCTAAAGGAGAATAGCATCTCTCCTTCCGACCGCTTCACCCGTTTCCTCCCTCTGTATTCCATCCAGGCAGCCTGCGGCTACTTTGATAAATATGAGGAACCTGAGGCGGAAGGATGGGTGGATGTATCCTCATTACCATTCACTCCGAATAGGGAAATGTTCGTGGTTCACGCTAAAGGCAACTCTATGTTGCCGAAAATTAAGGATGGCGACTTATGCGTGTTTGAGCGTTATCAAGGAGGTTCGAGAGAAGGAGAAATCGTACTCTCGCAGGTAAACGAATATTACGAGGAGTATGGCGGAAAATATACCATCAAAAAGTTTCATAGTGAGAAAACTGTGAATGAAGAAGGGGTGGAAGTTCATTTAAAGATAGAACTGCAGCCGCTCAACAAAGATGGCTTCCAGACCATAGAAATTCCAGAAGATAATGAAGCAAATATTGCCGTTGTCGGCATCTTGAAATACATTATCCGTTAACGATAAAAGGGCAAAAGCATTACCTTGTCAATATATGGTATGATGCTTTTGCCCTTTCTCTCTGTATGTCTTTTATTTCATTTTATTCCACTTCCTCGCACATTGCCATTTCTGTTCCCCGGTAAATCACAACGAGCTGATGAAGCTTCGTGGTCTTCACGGATTCGCGCACGATGTCGCTATCGGCGTAGCGCCTTATCTGGGCAGAGGCTTCCTCGAAGAGATGGTTCAGCTGTTCATCGCTGGTGCCCGACTTGCAATATTTCAGTTCCACGATGTAGGAATCTTCCAGGTCCTTATAAATGTCGCAAAGGGGCAGCAGGAAGATGTCGGCATAACCGCCGTCGTTGTCGAGTTCTGAGATAGGACGGTAGAACTTGCATTGGCTCGTCATCGCCAGAGTGAAACCATGAACGTAGGCTTCGCCCTTCTGCTTGTCGCGCTGGGAGGAGAAGCGCTTCAGACAATCGGCTATGTAGGCAAAGTAGGGCTTGAATGCGCCTTCGTAAGCCAACTTGCTCTCCAGCTGGGTCTTGTCGTATTGCTCAAAGGTGAGGTCGTTCTCCTTGTAGGTATCCAGCAGATAGGTGTACATCTGGTCGCGCACCACCTCGTTGGGAACCACGAAGCGGGTGTTGCCCTGATAGGTACCGTCTATCGTTACCATGCCGAAATAGAAGAGCAGGCTCAGGAAATTGTCGGGATCGTTGATGCGCTCGGCTGGGAAATTCTCCATCAGGGTTCCCGTGGTGAATCCCTTGGTCACGATATCCTGTATGATGCTGGCATCGTGAGCAAACTCCCTGTCGTGGCGGATGAGCATGCGTATCTTGTCGTAGTCGATGCGGATGTTGGTTTCCACCAGCTTCTTCGGAATATCATAGTTGTTGCGGATGTAATTATCTACAAAGTAGAGCACCATCACGGAGTTGTACATGGTTGTGTTGCCGTACTTTTCTTCTGAGAAGCAATAATTGTCGTACCATGGCTTCATCACTTCTATCAGCTCATCCACGCTGTGGCGGAATGGCAGCACGCTGGCGTAATAAGCCAGCATTTCACGCACTTCCTCCTCGGTGAATCCCACCATCTCGTTGAACTCCGGAGACAGGGAATAGTTGGTACCGATGTTGAAACCGCTGGTCAGATCGTCCATTGTTACTGGACTTACTCCTGTAACGAAAACTCTGCCCAGTGAATCTCCGGCGGCTCCCTTGATTGTGTCGAAGAAATGTCGCAGATATCCCTCGCCGTGAGTCTGCTCGCGATATCGGGTTTCATGCTCCTTGTGGGCAAGAATCTGATTGGTAAAGTGGTCGTATTCATCGATGAAGAGATAGATTTTCAAGCCTGCTTCAGCACATTTGTCGCATAGAAATCCCAATTGGGCAACGGCATCTTCCTTTTGGTTCATCTCTTCCTTTGTGTCCGGTGGCAAAAGGTGGGCGTATCTGCTGCAGAAGGAATTGAACTTGTTGTTGCAATGGGCATCAAGTCCTTTTTTATAATTATCCAATCCTGCTGAAATCATGGCAAAATTCAGATGCAGGATGAGGTAGCTGTTGCGTTCAGGGGTAGGATTCTCTCCGATGTAAAGCTTGCCGAAGAGGCTTTCAAACTTATCCTTCTTGTTGATGTCGTAATAGTTTTCGAGCATGGAGAGGGTAAGGCTCTTGCCGAAACGGCGAGGGCGAATGAAGAAGAAATACATGTTAGATTCTTCTATTTTCTCTATGAATGGGGTCTTGTCAACATAGTAACAATCTCTTTCCATTACATCCTCAAAGTTCTGCATTCCGTAAGGGATGCGCTTGCGATAGATTCGCTTTTGTCTTTCTATTTTTGCCATAATCGAAACCATTTTTTGTTTTATGTCGCAAAGTTAAGATTATTATTTGGAATAAGCAAAGTTTTCGGGGCTTTTTCTTGGTGGTTAATCAGAAAATGAGTAGTTTTGTGGGCGTGAATCTTCTCTGTAATAAGGGAATAAAATCTTCCTGATGATGAGGAAATCTATTCCTGATGGGGGAGATTGAGATAAAACAAAATATGAATCATAACGAAAATAGCGAAAAGATGAATCAAATTACGATGCTCGGAACGGGAAATGCTATGGTTTCCCAGATTTATAATACCTGTTTTCTGCTCAAGACTTCCAGCACTCTGATGCTGGTGGATGCGGGCGGAGGAAACGGAATCCTCTCGCAGCTGAAGAAGGTAATCAAGACCATCATCGACATGATTCTTGCCAAGAAGCAACTGGCTAAGGTGGCTGAAAGGGTGGTTTCTGTTCTCTTTTGGGTACACGAACTCCGGTGGTCTTAAATCAACCTCACCAAGAGTCTTGCCCTTTGCTCCTTCAAGTAGAGTATAGACTTGTTCTTTCGTAAACTTTCTATCTTCTGATACAGCCATCAGCTAATTTTTTTAATTGTTTCCATGCGTTTCTTGCACATGTTGACCGAAGTCAATATGCAAAGGTACTAAAACTTTCATAAACTTGGCGTCTGATCACGATCTTTAACTCTAATCTTTAGAAAAAAACAGATCTTTTGGCAGGCTGTTTTTATCGCCTTAATGAAATAAGGTATACATCTGGCTGCGCACAGCCTCATTGGTAATTTCAAATCGGTACCATAAATTCATCTGCCAAGGTCGGGGTTCAGCAAGAAAATCCTATAATTTCTTGGCAGTTTCAATAAAAATGCGTATCTTCGCAGCAGATTTATAGAATCTAAAATAATTAATTATGGGTAGATACATCAACCCTTTTACCGATTGGGGCTTCAAGCGTCTCTTCGGTCAAGAGTTCGGCAAGGACTTGCTGATTAATTTTTTGAACGACTTGTTTGAAGGCGAGTTTCAAATCAAGGACGTAACATTCAAGGATAAGGAACAGCTTGGAGATTCTAATGATCTCCGTGGCTGCATCTTTGATATCTATTGTGTAACCGACGATGGCAAGCATTTCATCGTTGAGATGCAGAACAGATGGGTACCTTTCTTTGTGAATCGTTCCATCTATTATGCTAGTAAGGCTTTTGTCGCCCAGCGCAAGAGGTTTGATGAAGCAGGTGAGCGCACTCCTGTTTTATACCAGTTTGTGCCGGTGTATGTGGTTTGCATCATGAATTTTATGCCAAGGGAGCATGAGGTGACAAAGTTTAGGACAGACGTTGCTTTGAGGGAGAAGTCTAGCGACTCAATGTTTTCTGACAAGCTTCGTTTCATCTATCTTTCTCTTCCCTTCTTTGATAAGAGTGAGGAAGAATGCGAGACTGGTTTTGAAAAATGGATTTATGTATTGAAATATATGGAAGTATTGGAAAGATTGCCTTTTACGGCACAGAAGAAGATATTCAATCATCTTGCTAAATTGGCTGATGTTCGTTGCTTGAGTAGTGAGGAGCAGGAAAAATACGATGAAAGTATTAAGGCTGTTGACGATTACTACTCCGGCCTTTATGGCTCTTATGTTGAAGGAGAGGAAAAGGGAATTGCTAAAGGTAGAGCGGAAGGTGAACTGTCTAAAGGTTTGGAAGTAGCCCGCAACCTATTGGCAATGGGTATGACTTTGCCTCAGATTATGAAGGCTACAGGATTGAATGAAGAGCAGTTGAAGCAGCTTTAGGAGTTGTTCCGGAAGATAATGAAACCAAGATTGCTACCATCGGCATTTTGAAATACATTATCTGCTAAAGATAAAAGGGCAAAAGCATTACCTTGTCAATATATGGTATGATGCTTTTGCCCTTTCTTTCTGTATGTCTTTTATTCCACTACCTTTTATTCCACTTCCTTCCAATCTATCAGTCCCTTGCCCTGTTCGTCCAGTTCCACGGCCAGGGCTACCACTTTTATCTACGAGAACGGATTTGCCAAAGCGGCGTGGGCGGCTCAGGTAATTATACTTTTTTCCCCTGTTGGCAAGTTGCCAGATAGTATCTGTCTTGTCAACATAAAGGTATCCTTTCTCTCTGATTTCTTCAAATGACTGGATGCCTACTGGTAATATTCTATTGTTCATTTCTGCCATAATCGCTGATACTTTATACTTTTATGCCGCAAAGTTAAGATTATTATTTGGAATAAGCAAAGTTTTCGGGGCTTTTTCTTGGTGGTTTATCAGAAAATGAGTAGTTTTGCGGACGTGAATCAAATAGATAACGAATAAGATAATGGATAAGAAAACGAATCAAATTACGATGCTCGGAACGGGAAATGCTACGGTTTCCCAGATTTATAATACCTGTTTTGTGCTCCAGACTCCCAGCACCCTAATGCTGGTGGATGCGGGCGGAGGAAACGGAATCCTCTCGCAGCTGAAGAAGGTGAATGTCCAGATTTCTGATATTCATCACCTCTTCGTTACCCATGCCCATACCGACCATGTGTTGGGTGTGATCTGGGTAATCCGAATGGTGGCACAATGCAAGGGTTACGAGGGATTGCTGCATGTTTATGGAAACGATAAGGTGATGAAGGTGATCAAGACCATCATCGACATGATTCTTGCCAAGAAGCAACTGGCTAAGGTGGCTGAAAGGGTGGTGTTCCATCAGCTGGAAGATGGCGATTGCTTCGAAGTGGGGGATATGAAGCTGGAATGCTTTGATATTCAGTCTACTAAGGAGAAACAGTTCGGATTCCGGGCTGAGTTGCCAGGAAATTCAGAAAATAATGTTTCAGAAGATCATGCTGCATCCGATAATGCTTCTTCTGATGAATCGGGTAAACCTTTGGTCTTGGCGTGCCTGGGCGATGAGCCTTATAACGAGCAGAACAGCCGCTACATAGTGGGGGCTGACTGGATGATGTGCGAGGCGTTCTGCCTCTATGCCGACCGCGATACGTTCAAGCCTTACGAGAAATGCCACAGCACGGCGCTTGATGCCGGAAAACTGGCGGAGGAACTGGGCGTGAAGAATCTTATCCTATATCATACGGAGGAGAAAACGCTGGCTAATCGTAAAGAAAATTATACCCGTGAAGCCGCTGAGAACTTCAAGGGTAGAATCTTCGTTCCTGATGATTTGGAAGTGATAGAGCTGTAGGATTTTCTTTGTCCCACAGATTTCGCAGATTTGCACAGATTTTGGACTTGTTCGGTCTTTGGATAAAAAGCACGCAGATTTCGCAGATGACGCAGATTTTTTTGTTGGAGATTTGTGTTTCTTTGTCCCACAGATTTCACAGATTTACGCAGATTTTTTTGTTTGGATATTTGGGGAATTTTCCTTTCGATTATGGCAAGAAAGAATCTGTGTAAATCTGTGGAATCTGTGGGACTTTTGAAGAGGCTTACTTTTTCGCCTTTTTTAATACGCTTCTCCCTGCTCTATTTCTTCCTGCGTGATGCGCTTGCGGTCGATGGCGCGCCAGGCGAAGACGATGTAGGCTAGGACGAACGGGATGAGGAGGGAGGCTATCGCCATGGTGCGGAGCGTGAACTCGCTGCTGCAACTGTTTGCGAGGGTGAGCGAACTCTGAAGGTCGATGTTGGATGGATAGTAGGCGGTATTGTTCCAACCGGCTACCAGCAACAGAACCAGCACGGTAAGCACGGTTCCGATGCCCGTAAACCAGATTCCCTTTCTATACTGCACGCTCCTCGATGACTTGAAAATGCCGAAGAGAACGAGTACTACACCTATTAATAATATTACAATCAAGATTGGCATCTCCAGAAGATTGTGAAGATACTTCATACTCTCAATCGTAATGCTGGAAGAAGAAGTGCTGAATCCATCCTTTATCATTAATCTGATGAGGAATGGCAGGAAGAACAATAGGAAGAGCAGGGCATTCCATGGCAACTGGCGGGTGCAGCGCTCCTGAATCTGCTGGTGTTCGATGTTGTTCTTGATGTAGAGCATGCCCAGGATGCGGGCTAGCATCAGTACGGCAAGTCCCAGCACCACATTCCATGGGTCGAGTAGGGCATCAAGACCATGACTGGCGTTTGCCCAACGGCTGATGACGGGTTGCAGACTGTTGGTAATATTGCCCTTGTCTATCAGGAAATTGCTGCCGTTGAAGAAGGTGGCTACGGCGCCGCCAAGAAGCAGCGGACCCACGATGCCGTTGATAATGAGGCAAATCTGAAAGGTCTTCGGTCCAAGAAAATTACCTATCTTGTTCTGGAATTCATAGCTCACGGCTTGAATCACAAACGAGAACAGGATGATCATCCACAGCCAGTAGGCTCCGCCGAAACTGGTGCTGTAGAACAGCGGGAATGAGGCGAAGAAGGCTCCGCCGAAGGTGACGAGCGTGGTGAAGGTGAACTCCCATTTTCGTCCCGTAGAGTTGATGATGAGGCGACGCTCCTCTTCCGTTTTTCCCAAACAGAATATCAAGGTGTTGGCTCCCTGTACAAACATGAGAAACACCAGCAGGGCTCCTAATAATGATACGAGGAACCACCAGTATGATTGCAAAAATTCGTATGTCATAATACTTTCGGGTTTTGTTGTTTACTGAAAAACTATCCTATGATTCTTTTCGAAATCTTTCTGAAAAAACATTGATTATCAGAGAGATTAATCGTATTCCGGTCCTTTCTTGATCTGCTTCACCAGGATGCTGATTTCTACGGCAAGCATGGTGGTGAAGAGTGCCAGGAAGATGAAGAAGGTGGTGGCCACGCTGCCTGCCTCGATGTCGGAGATGGCGGCGCTTACTGGCAGCAGGTCTTGGATGGTCCAAGGCTGGCGACCGATTTCTGCTACTATCCAGCCCGATTCTGAGGCGATGTAAGCCAGCGGAATCATGATGATGGCGGAAATGAGGAACCATCGGTATTGGGCGATTTCCTTCTTATAAACCAAGAAGAGGCTGAGGGCGAAGAAGAGGATGAGCAGGCAGCCTACTCCCACCATCAGGCGGAAGGCGTAGAAGCAGATCGGGATGCTCGGCACCAGTTCCCTGGCGTCCTTGATGTAACCATATCCGAAGTATTTCATGTTCTCCCTGAGGATAGGGAGCTGGTCTTGCGCCTTGGTTTCGCGATAGGTTTTCAGGGCAACAATCGCCTTCTTGCCCCGGGCTATCTTTTCCTGAACGGATGGTTCCCGGGTGCCATCCTCGTGGGTGTAACCCTTGAGAATATCGTTTACGCCTGGCACGTAGCCATCGGCTGTGCGGGTGGCTAAGAACGAGAGCATGTTAGGGATGGCGATGCGCATGGCTGGCTCCTGCTCGTTTTCGTAATCGGGCTGCCGGAAGGGATGAACGGCTGCTATCGCCGTAAGGCTCTCACCCTTTCCACCATTATATAATGCTTCCATCGCAGCCAGTTTCATTGGCTGCACCTGTGCCACCCGATAGGCGGAATTGTCGCCGGTCATCGCAGCCAGCAGGGTGGCGATGAGTCCTACTCCGGCACCCATCTTGATGCTCGCCTTGGCAAGTTGGGTTTCTCTCTTCTTCAGGAGATACCAGCAGCTTACGGCTACCACGAAGGTGGCTCCGATGATCCAGGATGAGGTGACGGTGTGGGTGAACTTGTTGATGGCGAATGGCGAGAGTGCCACATCCAGGAACGAGGTCATCTCGAAGCGCATGGTGTCGGGATTAAATTCCTGACCTACAGGATATTGCATCCAGGCGTTGGCTACGAGAATCCACCAGGCAGAAATGGTGGCTCCAAGTCCCGTGAGCCAGGTAGAGGCAAGGTGGAAGCCCCGGCTCACCTTATCCCAGCCGAAGAACATCACGGCCACGAAGGTGCTCTCCATGAAGAATGCCAGGATGCCTTCGATGGCTAGGGGAGCGCCGAATACGTCGCCCACGAACCAGGAGTAGTTGCTCCAGTTGGTGCCGAATTCAAACTCCAGGATGATTCCCGTGGCAACACCCATGGCGAAGTTGACGCCAAAGAGTTTTTGCCAGAAACGGGTTACGTGCTTCCAGAACGGTTTGTTGGTGCGGTAGTAGCATGTTTCGGCGATGCCCATGATTACTGCCAGTCCCAGGGTGAGCGGCACGAACAGCCAATGGTAGATGGCCGTGAGTGCGAATTGCGCCCTCGACCAGTCGATGGTGGCTGATGTAATGTCTAACAATAGATTTGTCATCATAGTTGAACGGTTTTAAAATTGTTATTATATAATGTTTTTGTATTTCTTTCTATCTGAAGGTTGCGGGGATTCTGAGTCTTATCTGTTCAGAATTTCCTTGGATACGAAGCCCGCCTTATCTCCATTCTTTGCATTACTGTTAATATAATTCGGAAAGAAAAAGAGCTTGAGCACCAGGAAGATGATGGCAAGCTTGATGAGGATGATGGTCCAGAGCGTCCTGCCCAGGGTCATCGTCCTGAAACCATCGTAATAGAGATGGAAAATCCGGGATAGCAGTCCTTGCTTCATCGGTTTTACATCCGTTTTCATCAGGTTTTTATCCTTTTTCTTCTGCATAAGCACTCCTTCTTAAAAAAATCTGCTGCAAATCTACAATAAATAATTGTAACTACCAAACATTTTATTGAAAAAGATACAAAAAGAAAAGAATTTGTTTCTAGATAGTCTATTCAGGTTTTGCAAGTAGGTTCTGTTATTTTTTATTCCCTTAAATTAAAATTTCCTCTCTAAAAATAGCTTATCTTTGCTGTCTCATTACATGAAATGAGATGTAAAAACCTTATAATATAAAATAGAAGAAAATGTGTATGATTATAGGAGTAGTAATTGTTAAGGTGGCGATGCTGGTAAGTCTTGCTGCCTATAAAATATTAAGATAACATTAAAATCATTAGGAAATGGAAATTACAGAAAGAATTCAGAGTAGAAAGGATGTAAAGGCGATTAGTGTTCGCCTTTTGGGTGATTATAAGTCTGTCAATTATATGGAGGCTTGGAACAAGTTGGGTGCTTATTGTCAGAAGCATCATCTTGATTATGATTGTCCGGATGCAGAATACATCAACATCTATCACGACAATCCGGCAACGACTCCTGCTGAAGCCTGTCGCACGGATGTTTGTATCGCAGCTCCTATCGTAGAGCAGCTTCAGCCTGAGGAAGGTGTGAACATTATTACGATTTATGGCGGTCGCTTCCTGGTTTATCGTTATCAGGGACCGTATGAGAATCTGGCAGAAGTTAACGCCAAGGTTTATGGCGAACTCCTTCCTGCATCTGGCGAGAAGGTGAAGTTGGGAAGCGGAGTGTTGGAAAATTGTCAGATGTTTGAGCGTTACCTGAACGACCCGGAGACAACGGCTCCGGAAGAATTGCTAACAGAAATTTGGATTCCGATAGAGTAGAAATCATGCTAAATATATTTAGGTTAAGATTAGGAGCATTACTTCATTTTCTGATAGCCATAGGCCATTTGATTTGCCTCTTCTTTTTGGAGGAGGCATTCAAGGCTTATGGTATTTTATATGAAATGAAGCATCTCTGTTTTGACCAGGAATGGCTGTTGTATGCTGTTACGGTTTGTCTGGCAGTAGGCTTTGCTATTTTATATGCGCTCTCTGTTGCAGGCGATATTAGAAAGTTACCATTACAGAGATTGGTGATGATAGCCATTGTTGGCTTGTATTCTATCAGAGTAATAGTAGGGATTGATTGGCTGTTGTATGAGTTTACTTATCTGCAATTCTTCTCGACTTTAGTGCCAGCGATTCTCGTCTATTGCTATTTTCCCGGGCTGAAACGAGAAAAGCAAGTATAAAAAAGAATGTTATGAAGAAAGAGATAAATGCAAGAGAAACTTCCAGGGCGGCGGCGTTCGAATTATGGATTTCGTCGCCGATGCCGATGGTAACCCTGACCAAGACATTCGATGTTTCCCGAATTATGAAGATAAGCAGGAAGAGGGGGTGGAAATTCAATATGATCTTGTGCTGGGCGATAGGCTGTGCTGCATCGAGAACCAAGGAGTTTTATCTTCTTCCGGAAAAAGAATCTTCTAAAGGAATTCCTGATGAGGAAAAATCCCAAGAAAAAGAATCTGGTTCATCCTGGCGATTGATGCAATACGATTCTATCGCCATTAACGTAATCGTGGGAAATAAGAAGGGAGGAATCAATTCCTGCGACATTCCTTATTCTGATGATATTCAGAAGTTTAATGAAGATTATCTTCGTCTGACTTCTGAGGCTGCTGCTGAATGCAAATCATCTTCTTTAGAGGATGCGATGGTGGTGGGAACGTCGGCGATGATAGGAACGGAGCTTGATTGTATCGTGAATCAATACACGGATTTATTCTGCAACCCCATGCTGATGTGGGGAAGTTATCATCGTGGTTTCTTCAGAACCACGCTCCCCATCTCCTTCCAGTTTCATCATGTTCAGATGGATGGCGGCGAGGCTGCAGGATTTCTGGAGTTATTACAAGTAATCATCAGGTTCTTGCAATAACTCCACGTCTTAATCTGAATTCCATCGGGCTCACCCCATGTTTCCGCTTGAATGCCGTGCAGAAATGGCTCTGGTAATCGTAGCCCAATTTGATACCGATGTCGGCAATCGGCAGACTTGTGTCGAGGAGATAATGAACCGCTAAATCCATGCGGAAATCGAAGAGATACTGGAATACCGTGGTGCCAAACTCCTGCTTGAAGGCTTTCTTCAGGGTGCATTCGTTGGTGCCCACCATTGCCGCCAACTCGTGGAGCGAAGGCATTTCCTGATAGTGGGTGAGGATGATGCTTTGGGCATCGTGTATCTTGTCACGGATGCTGAGACTGAAGGTTTGGCTGCCTGGCAAGAGACTGGCGGGCAGGAGAAATCCCGAGAGGCAGTCGATAATCTTCGATTCCAGGTATTTGGAGGCTTGGTTGCCTAACAGGCGGGAACGCTGGATGTCTCGTGCCGCCTTGATGACTGCTGCTATGGCGGGCTGGTTGTACTTGATGATGGTCTGGGTGTCGAAGGTAGGGCTGGTTAGAGGGGAGAGCTGCTCAAATGCCTCCGCGTCGTGCTCGATAAGCTCTTCTATGAATTGCTGTGGGATGACCACGTTTAAGATTTCGAATTGGGTGCCCTGGTTCAGGTGAGTGTTGGCACCACCTTCGCCGCTTAGAAAACAGAGGCTTGCCTCGCCTGTTTTCCACATCATTTCCTTTTTTTTACCACGACCGCCGTATACTTCTTTCATGCTGCCGCCAAAGGTTGGCATGGAGAAGAGCAGGGCTGGTCTGACCTCGTGCTGCGCGATAAACTTGGTGTTGTTCGCCTTGCCAAAATAGTGTTGGTTCATAATGCCAAACTTCCGGTAATGCCACTCCTTGAGCGAAACTTCCATTGCATTCGATTCGATGTGGTTGCTCCCTTCCATCCCATGGTTGTCGATGAAGATAAGGCCGTTTGTCCTTACTTCCCCTTCTATCTTTCCATCTCTTATTATCTGACAGTCGATCATTAGCTTTACTTTAAGTTGTTTTTATGCTGCGAAATTGCAATTAAGCAAGAAATTCGTTGCAAATGTACGATATTCTAAGTAAATATACAAGTTTATCTCCAATTTTATACCTCTTTTTTCGAGAAAAAGTCTCTGCTGGGGCAAAATCATAGAGATTCTGCTTAACAGAGACTTCGTTTTTTCTATATTTAAACCGAGAAAGTTCTTCTACAAAGAGGAGTTCTTCTGGAGAAACCGAGAAAGTTTTTCTATTTTCCTCCCATTCGTCCCACGGCTTCCTGGGCAGAGTTCTCGCCACGGTATTGCTTCTTGGCCTGGTTGAAGCGATAGGTGAGGCGGAGCTGGACGTTTCGGGTGTCTACCCACTTCTGCTGCTGGAACCGTACGTTGCCGTAGGTACCGTCGGTCTTTTGGCGCTTGGTGTTGAAGATGTCGTTCACGTTCAGGCTTAGCGAGAGACGGTCTTTCAGGAAACTCTTGTAGAGCTGGAAGTCGAAGTTGTGCACGCTGCAGAGGGTGAGGAAATCGTAGGTGCCGCTGCTTCGGTAGGAGAACGAGAGGTTCATGTACCAGCCCTTTGGAAGATGGAAGCCGTTGTAGAGGCTGAAGATGTAGTAGGGGTCGTGGAAGCTTTTCTCCTTGCCCATGCTGACGGCCTTGATGAAGCCCTGCTGGATGCCTGCCTGCACCTGTGGCTCGTAGAAGCCCCAGCGGTGGCGGTAGCCGAGGAAGCTGCCCCAGTTCCAGCAATGGTCGATGTTGGTCCAGGTGATGTAGCCCGTTTGCGGGTCATCTGAATCGGGTTCGATGATGCTGGTGATGTAATCCTTCACGTAGGTGTAGCTTGCCTGGACGAATAGGTCGCCGTAGCTTGCCTGGTATTTGAACTCGTGGCGCTGGGATGGCTCCAGCTGGCTGTTTCCTATCTGCCACATGTAGCGGTTCGCGTAAACCGTGCCCGTGTTCAGCTCCTGGAAGGATGGTCGGATTTCGGAAGAGCGGTAGCTCAGGGACTGGGAGAATCTGCCTGACTGATGAGAGAGCAGGAGGGAAGGGTAGAGGTTGTCGTATTTGCGATGAAGCGGCTCGGTGGAGGCTGTTTCATCTTTCAGATAATCCAGGCGGCTGTCCACGTGCTCGTATCTCAATCCTACTCTTAATGAGAAGGGCTTGAAATCGAGTGAATACTCGGCGAAGACGGCAGCATGATTTTCCTTGGTGATGCTGTGGGTGGAGGTTCCCTTATCGGCAGGGGTGTAATCGGTGCGCGATTCGCTCTTCACGTAGTTGTACTCGGCGCCCATCATCCAGGTTTGCTTGTCGTTGATGGTGTAGTTGGCGCGGACCTTTGCTCCCCAGATGGTTCCATCGCTTTGCGGCAGGAGTGTGAACTTGTTTCTGGCTTCCTGCAGGGGGGAACTTGAAGCGAGGGACCAAGCGATGGAATCGCTTGGAACGGAGGCAAGGAGGGGGACAGAAGGGGAGCTGCTTGGGGCTAAGAGGGCGCTTGGGGAGGTGGCTGCTCCTTTTCCTTTGGCTGCTCCTTTTCCTTTGGCTGCTCCTTTCTCTGAGATTTCATCCACGAATTGAGCCTGCTCCGTGTGCAGCTTCACGAAATCGCCGAAGAAGTTCAGCTTCCATTTCTCTCCGTATTTGCCCTGGTAGAAGGCGTTCACGTGGTGCTGCCAGTCGTAATAGAAAAACTTGTTGTTGCCCGTTACGTTGTCATCTACGTGATCGTTGGTCATCGCATAGCTCGTCATCTTGAAAGGCATCGGCTGATGGATGTTGTAGCCGTCGTATTTTACTCCGATGGTTTGCTTTTCTGTCAGGGCGAGGTCGGCTCCGGCACTCCAGTAGAAGCGGTCGTAGTAGCTGTGCTTGCTGTCGAGGGTGGCGGAGGCAATGTAGGTGGTGGCGTTATCGCCAGCCTGGCTGCCGCTTACGTAATTTGTGGCGATGTCCTGTTCTTTCCATATTCCCTGCCAGTTGGCGTAGCCCAACTTGCCGTAGTACGTCATCTTGCCGTGGGTGTAGGTAAGGTCGAGGTCATGGTTGTTGCTCACGAAGGAGTCGAAGAGGAAGCCGGAGTTCTCCACGATGGCGAGTCCTTGCAGGTTCTTCTTGGTGGTGATGAGCAGCACGCAGCCCACGTTGTTGCCGTATTCGGCTCCGGGATGATGAATCACCTTCACCTCTTTTATCTGTGTAACGGGCAGGTTTTCTACCACGCTGTAATCCTGCACCTTTCTGTCGTTGATGTAGATTTCGGGTGAGCCGCCGATAAATGCCTGCGGTTTGCCATCCTTGTTTTTGAACATTCCGGGAAGTTTGGCAAGCACTTCCGTAGCTGTTGGCTCCTTCTCGAGAGAAGTTCCCGAGATGCGAGCCACGATTCCGCCGTTCTTCTGGCGGAATTGCGAGCGGGTTCCCTTGATGGTTACGGCTGCGAGCTGTTTCTCCCATTGGATGCTGTCCTGGCGCAGCTTTTCCTTCATCGCCTGGATGCTATCAGTAGAATTATTCTTTGCAGTAGAAATATTTTTTGCTGTAGAAATGCTCTCAGTAGAAATATTCTTTGCTGTAGAAATACTCTCTGCTGTAGTGGTCTTTGTCTGTTGAGCGTTTGTCATCATCGGATTTCCCAGGACGAGCAAGCTGCTTATGATCAATTCATGTTTCATAATCTTCTTTTTTATTTTAATGCAATATGTCACAAAGTTCTTGCGAATGTTACTGCGCAGGAATCTTGCTGATGATGTTGCAAAATTACGGATAAGGAAAGAGAAGGATTTTAATATGACGGAATTTTTTCGGATAAGATTTGTTTTTTTATGGAATAAGGCTTGCTGTTTCATCATAATTCCTTATCTTTGCACTATTTATAGGATAAGCTGGGTCTCGGCAAGTTTTATAGGATAAGCAGGATTTCGGCAATTTTTATTGGATAAGCTGAATCTCGGCAAGTAGAACTAAATGAGAAGAAATGTAGAATTAATTTAGTGTGAAGAAATAATGAATATAGAATCTGTTAGAGAGTATTGCCTCTCGCTTCCCCTCGTAACCGAGGCTTTTCCTTTTGATGAGCGAACCTTGGTGTTTCGCATTTTGGGCAAGATCTTTGCCTGTGTTGACCTGGAGCGCCCCGAGTGGGTTACGATGAAATGTAATGCCGATTACGCCCTCGAACTCCGGGAAGTGCATCCCGAAATAGAAGGCGCATGGCATTGGAATAAGAAATACTGGAATCAGGTAAACCTTTATGGTACGCTGGAAGATGATTTCATCCAGTCCCTGATTCGCCACAGTTATTCCGAAGTAGTGAAGAAGCTCAAGAAAAAGGAAAAGCTTGAGCATCCTGAAATCATGGAGGTGGTGGAGTAGTTTCTACCACTCCACCTTATCGTTGAGAATCACGCCGTCGGTTGCATCTTCGGCTGTAAAGGTTTCGGTCTTATACTGCACGCAGAGCATCACGAGTGGTTCTGTACCGTTGTTGCGAACAGAGCGCTTGCCGGCTGGTGCTACTCTCACCACGCTTCCCTCCTGAATAGGGAATACCTTGCCATCTACCTGGAACTCGCCCTTGCCGCTGAGGAAGAAATACAGTTCCTCGTGGTTCTTGTGAGTGTGGAGGAAACCGGGCTCCTGACCTGGAACCATAATCTGGAATGAGAATTCGCTGCCGGTTGCGTTTACGCTCTGACCGCCAAATACCTTTCCAGAAACCTTGATTTCTGGGGTGAATTCCAGAATGTAGTCCTTGAGATCACTCATCTTGCCAAAATCCGTGGCTGTGAAGTTTTCAGCCTTTGCAATAATCTTTGTTTCTTTCATCTTGTCTGTTATTTTTAAATGTTTATATTTCTTTTTTTATTTCACTTTATGTTATTTCTTTTTGTGAATTTGTGAATACTTCTGTTTTCTGCTTTCACTTCTGAATTGCGCTGCAAAGATACAGCGAAAAACCGGTTCCTGCAAGAGGGCACTTGGGGGTAAGATGGTTACTGGGAGGTAACTATTGCGTGGGAATGGGAGAAAGAAAAATGAAGCGTTAACTTAGATTAACTTGGTAGGTTTGGTATCTTTTCGGATATTAGTTACTTTTGTAGCCTATTGCAGAATATTATAGAGTTTTGCAGAACATTATTGCAGAATATTATAGATTATTGTAGAATATAAAGAAGATAGATTATGGGAAGAATGATAAAAGAAATGGTAGTGCAGGACTGTCCCATCCGTAACGTTCTGGCGCGCGTTTGCGACAAGTGGTCGCTACTGGTAATCTACACCCTGAAATATCATCAGGATGGCCCCCTCCGGTTTAATGCCCTGCGTAAGCAGATTCCGGATATTTCGCAGAAAATGCTTACCAGCACGTTAAAATCGTTGGAGGCTGATGGCTACGTTACCCGCAAGGCTTATGCCGAAGTGCCGCCAAGAGTGGAGTATTCTCTCACACCCCGTGCTGAAACCCTTATTCCTATTATGGATCATCTGATAGAATGGGCGCTGGATAACATGGCTGTGATTCTGAAGGATAGGGATAAGGCAGTAGGCTGATTTCCAAGATGAGTTTTCCTGAAGAATATTCCAAGATGAGTTTTCCGGAAAATCTTTCATTTTTTCTGTAGTTGGGGTAATGCGTGTTTTCTGGAATCTTCGTATCTTTGCACTCGAAAATGATGATCATCATCTAATCATAAATAGAATCATAACTATAAGTATAAGAAAATGTATATTGAGAAAATAAAGTCGCCAGCCGACTTGAAGAAGCTGGATTTGAAGGAACTGCAGGTGGTGGCTGATGAAACCAGACAGGCTGTGCTGAACCGTGTGAGCAAGCATGGCGGTCATGTGGGACCGAACCTGGGATTCGTGGAGGCTACCGTGGCGCTTCACTACGTTTTTAATGCGCCAAAGGATAAGCTCGTGTTTGACGTAAGCCACCAATGCTATCCGCATAAGGTGCTCACCGGACGAGCTGCGGGATTCCTCGGCGATGTGGATGACATGAATGCCATTTCGGGCTATTCTTCTCCTGCCGAATGTCCGGAGTATGATAACTTTGAGGTGGGGCATACTTCCACTTCCGTGAGTCTTGCCACCGGTTTGCAGAAGGCGCGCGACATCAAGGGAACCGATGAGAACATCATCGCCATTATCGGCGACGGATCTCTTTCGGGCGGCGAGGCTTTCGAGGGACTGGATGAGGCTTCGGAACTCGGCACGGGCATCATCATCGTGGTGAACGACAACGAAATGTCTATCGCCGAAAATCATGGCGGAATCTATAAGAACCTGCGTGCCTTGCGCGAGAGCAACGGCACCTGCGAGCACAACTGGTTCAAGGCGTGGGGCTTTGAATACAAGTATCTGGAAGAGGGTAACGACATCGAAAAACTCATCCAGGTTTTTGAGAGCGTGAAGGGTACGGATAAGCCTACCGTAGTTCACATTCACACAGAGAAAGGTCATGGATTTGCACCTGCCGTAGCCAATAAGGAGGCTTGGCATTGGGGAATGCCTTTCAATCTGGAAGACGGTTCGCGACCAAGAAGGAATGCCGATGGAACCCTCCCGGAGGTTGCTCCAACAGAGGATTACGGCACTTTATTCTCTGACTGGATGCTGGGCGAGATGAAGCAGGATAAAACCCTCATCGCCGTAACCGCCGGTACTCCTACCGCAGGTGGCTTTACTGCCGATAAGCGCCAACTGGCTGGCAAGCAGCACATCGATATGGGAATCGCCGAAGAGCAGGCTGTGGCTATGATTTCGGGAATGGCGAAGGGCGGATTGCATCCGGTTTGGACCGTTTACAGTACCTTTATCCAACGCACCTACGACCAGATTGCGCAAGACCTCTGCATCAATTCCAACCCAGCCGTAATCAACGTGGTAGGAGGCGGAGTGAACTCGATGAACGACATCACCCACATCTGCCTTTTCGATATTCCGATGCTCTGCAGCATTCCGGGGCTCATCTATCTGGCTCCAACCACCTGCGAGGAGTATTTCGCCATGCTCCGCTGGAGCATTCTGCAGGATAAGAAACCTATCGCCATCCGCGTGCCAAGCAATGGCGTGGTTCATACGTCAGAAGCCGTTGATGCTGAGTATGGTTACGAGGCAAAGTACAAGGTGATGCACCAGGGCGAGAAGGTGGCAGTCATCGCCGCCGGTTCGTTCTATCAGAAGGGCGAGAATGTAGTCCGCCTGTTGGCTGATAAGGGTATCGATGCTACGCTCATCAATCCCCGTTATCTGAATGAGGTGGATGCCGAGACGCTGGATAGCCTGAAGGCAAACCATCAGTTGGTGGTAACCCTGGAAGATGGCTCGAAGGATGGCGGCTTCGGAGAGCGCATCGCCTCTTACTATGGCACTTCAGAAATGAAGGTGATGGTAGGCGGCATCAGAAAGGGTCTCTACGATAGATATGATGTGAAGAAGTTGCTTTCGGATAATCGTCTGCTCGATGAGCAGATAGTGGAAGATATCTTGTCAGTAATTAATGATTAGTAATTAATGATTGGTAATTAATTATTAATGATTAGTTATTAGTTAGTCGGCATAGTTAGTTTTTATTTAACGAGAAATCCAAGCCGGAGAATGATCTCTAGCTTGGATTTCTTCTGTTTTATCATCGAATGTTTGTCTTAATCTCATCTTAATCTCAATCATCAACCCAGTCTTAATCTCAATCATCGTCATCTTCATTATCGTCATCTTCATCATCGTCATCATCATCATCCTAATCTCTATCGTGCTTCCACTTCTTGTCGTGCTTGTGATGCTTGTCGTGCTTGTGATGCTTGTCCGGCTTTCCTGGTCCATAAGTTACATGGGTTCCGCCTGGCCATCCTGGTTTTCCGTAGCTCCACTCAGGGCGAGGGCGGCGCTTGTCGTGTCCCCAGTTATGCTTTGGATACTTGGTGTAAATATGGTGAACATACACATGATTATTCCAGCCGATAGGGCGATAGAAATAGTATGAGTTCTTAAATTTCTTCCATTGTCTGGCGGTCATCATGCGCTTGAGCTGCTTGTTGCGGTAATGCCAGCCGTAGGCATCAATGTCGCGATAGCTGCGGATGCCATTGAGATAATTGAGATTGATGTTCAGGATGCTGTTGCGCTGGGCGCTGCTCAATCCCAGTTCTACCACCATCTTATCTGTGATAAAACGGGCTTCTGCCTGAATATTTGTCAGTCTCTGAGCATTCATAGATGTAATCATCATCCATGCTGCTACGATTGTCATCATTATTCTTTTCATAACTATCTTCTCTTTAAAGGGTTATTACTGCATTTATTTATTTCTGGTGCAAAGATAGGGAGAATAGCTGAAAATAACAAGGGGAAAACCATAATCTGATGTATGATTTTCCCTAAAAGCATCGGGGAGATTCCTGTAATAAAATTGTAGTATCTTTTATCTGCTAATTCAAATCCTTGTAACCTCATTGACACATAATACCCCTACCTTTGCACCCGAAATTTAACAGATACAACCCCGGAAGGAGAAAGGTATCATCAATATTTAATAATGTATTATAGTCAGATAAAGAAAAATGGAAAAGAAAGTATCGGGTAAGCATAGCAGCATGAATGGCTTTGCTATGATGAAAGGTAGAGTAGCTACTGTAGTTTTGGCTTCGGCTTTATTGTTGGGTGGAGGCTTGACTGCACAGGCGCAAAACGCAGCATTAACCACCTGCTCTCAGAGTGCAGCAACCGCCATTCCGCAGAATCCAAACTGGAAGGCGAATGCTGCCGAATGGCAGAAACTGAAGGGTGAAATCACCCTCTACATGACCAATGATATGGGCCGCAACGGCTACTACGACCAGAAGCCTATCGCCGAACTGATGGGCGAGATGGCGGGCACGGTAGATCCGGAATGCGTACTTGCCGTGGGCGACATCCACCATTTCAATGGCGTGGCTTCCACCCAGGACCCTCTGTGGCTTACCAATTACGAATGGGTTTATTCTCATCCCGACCTGATGCTCAACTGGTTCCCGGTTTGTGGAAACCATGAGTATCGTGGTAATACTCAGGCTTTTATGGACTATGGTAAGGTGAGCCGCCGCTGGATGATGCCTGCCAAATATTACACCAAGGTGTTCGATCACAAGGGAACCACCGTGCGCGTCATCTTCCTCGACACCACGCCCCTCATCGATTCTTACCGCAAGAATCCGGAAATCTATCCTGATGCCTGCAAGCAGGATGCAGAGGCTCAGCTCTCCTGGCTCGATGAAACCCTGAAGAATGCCAAGGAAGACTGGGTCATCGTGGTTGGTCATCATCCTATCTACGCCTACACCACGAAGAAGGAGAATGAGCGACTCGACATGCAGAAGCGCCTTCTTCCTATCCTCCATAAATATAATAATGTGGCGATTTATGCCTGCGGTCACATCCACAACTTCCAGCATATCCAGAAGAAGGGCGACAACATCGACTACGTAGTCAATTCCTCTTCATCTCTGGCTCGTCCAGTGAAGCCTATCGATGGCACCGTGTTCTGCAGTCCAGCCGATGGTTTCTCTGTATTTACAGCAGATAAGAAGCAGCTCAGAATGTCAATGATAGATAAGGATGGAAAAATCATCCACACGGTTTTAAAGGTAAAAAAGTAAAAAGGTAAAAAAGTAAAAAGAGCTTTAACTCCTTTGCACCCCCGTTCCCAGCTATTCCATCGCTGGTCTCCAAGCTTTTATATTAAAGGTAAAAGGAGCTTTTTTGCGAAAAGAAACGAATGAAGAATCAATAGCGATATAGATGAAAAGATTTTTACTGAGTGCGGCGCTTCTTGCCGCTGCGACTACCGCCATCCAGGCACACACGCTGGATGGTATAGTCAAGGATAACAAAACGGGCGAGCCCCTCATCGGAACCGTAATCCGGGTAAAGGAGCTGCCCAACGTGAGTACCACTACCGGACTTGATGGTACTTTCACCCTGCATGAATTGCCTGATAAAGGCAAGGTGACCATCATCGTTTCCTACATGTCGTACAAGACCAGGGAGATGGTGGTGGATGTGGCTAAAGACTTTTCCAAAGATGGAAAAGAGGGAAAGGATGGACAGTTGACCATCGCCATGGAAGAAGACCTGAAGCAGTTGGGCGAAGTGGTGGTTACCGGTCATCGTGAATACCGTAGCGACCGCAGCGCCATAGAATCCGTGAAGAATGCCGGCAACGTGCTCAACGTGATGAGCCAGCAGAGCATCCAGCTTTCGCCTGACGTCAACGTGGCGAGCGTTCTGCAGCGTGTATCGGGTGTAACCATGGAGCGTGATGCATCGGGCGAGGCTTCCTACGCCATCCTCCGAGGCATGGACAAGCGCTACAACTACACCCTGGTGAACGGCGTGAAGATTCCTAGTCCGGATGATAAAAACCGTTACATCCCATTGAATATCTTCCCTTCAGATCTGATGGACCGCCTCGTGGTTTCCAAGTCTCTTACTGCTGATATGGAAGGCGATGCAGCCGGCGGCGTGGTGGACATGGTGATGAAGGATGCCCCATCCCGCTTTCAGATTCAGGCGAATGCAGCCATCGGAGCAAGTGATTATTTCTGGAAGGATGGCAGAGATTATCTTACCAGCAATCGCTCTGATTATACAAAGAAATCTCCTTACGAGGCTTTCGGAAAAGACTACAAGGCGCAGATGAGCGATTTCAAGAACGGTCCTGTTCAGTTGAAGAGCCATTCCATGCCATCTCCTAATTTTATAGGAGGCTTGAGCATCGGCAACCGCTTCTGGAACGACCGCCTGGGCGTGATGCTTGCCGGAAGCGTGCAGAATGTTTTCCGTGGCACCGAGCGCACCTACAATTCCGTAAAGATGGCATCGGGCGAGCAGGCCATGTACATTTCCAATTTGCAGCATCGCTACTACAGCATCCACGACCTTACTGCAGGAGCTCATGCCAAGATAGATTTAACCCTGCCTGGCCACAAGCTGGAATGGTACAACATGTATGTGCACACCAATTCCAAGGGCATCAGATACAATAACAGCGTCAATACCGAATACATCGGAGCCGACAGCTACACGCAGGACGATGAGGTGCGCTCTCTCTCAACCACCCAGAGCATCTTTGCCACCAATCTGAAGGGTACGCATCATCTTACCAAGGATTTTACCATAGATTGGTCGGGTGTATTCTCGCAGGCTAAGGAGGAAGATCCGGACAGAACTTACGTCACCCTGACGAATACCGTGAGCAGAAAAGCCGAGAATGGCGGCGATGCCGTTTCGGGTTCCATCTGGGAAGGCGACAAGAACATCACCAAGACCCTGCCTAAGAGTGCCGAACGCCGATTCCAGCACAACAAGGATACCGACTGGGCGGGTTACATCAACCTCTCTTACGATACCCATTTCGCCAACTCTGTGGAGGCACACTGGAAGGCGGGTGCGCAGTATCGCAGAAAGGAGCGCAGCAACAGATATTATTCTTACATCTTCAATCCTGCCGACATCTCGCAGCGATTGGATGGTAACGGAATAGACCAGTTTGCTCACATCGATTGGGTTTGCAAGACTCCTTATTCTCAGGCTTCTCAGCTCAACTATGATTCCAAGGAACACATCGGCGGAGCCTATGCCATGGTAACCCTGAGGAGCGAGGTGGGCGAACTGAATGCCGGTTTCCGTGCTGAGCACACCAACCAGATTTACACTATGCTCCAGCATTTCCGCAACATGGGACAGGTGGGCGAGCAGAGCTACTGGGATTATCTGCCATCGGCATCCATCAAGTGGACACCAACCAAGAAGATGAACGTGCGTCTCTCTTACTATCGCTCCATCAACCGTCCGGGCTTCTACGAGATAGTGCCTTATCAGATTCTGGGCGAGGAGTATCAGGAAAAAGGTAATCCAAACCTGAAGCGTGCCCGCATCGACAACATCGACCTGCGCTGGGAGTGGTTCCCAAGCAAGACCGAACAGATTCTTGCCGGCGTATTCTATAAGTATCTGAAAGACCCTATAGAGCAGGTGTTCGTAACATCGGATGGCAAGATTGGAGCCGGAACCGATGCCTATTACATGCCTGACAACCTGGGTAATGCCAAGAACATGGGCTTCGAAATCGACGTAATCAAGTACATCCGCCACTTCGGAGTGAAGGCGAATTATACTTACACCCATTCAGAAATCACCACCTCGAAGCGTGAGTACCAGGAGGGTAGTGCTGAGTATAAGACGGGCGTAACCCAGACCCGTCCGCTGGTTAACCAGGCTCCTCATACCGCCAACATCTCCTTATTATATAAGGATACGGAGCATGGCTGGAATGCGCAGCTTGCCTCTTCCTTCACGGGCACCAAGCTCGCCCTGGTTTCTCCCTTCAAGGATGCCGACCAGTGGGATAAGGCGATGTTCGGTCTCGACCTGAGTGCCGAGAAGCAATTCAAGAACGGCATCTCCATCTTCTTCAAGGCAAACAATCTGCTCGATGCCAAGCGCGAGAGATACTTGAAGACCGTGAACAAGAGCAACCTGGAGTATGAGGGCCAGAAGAGCGATAAGACCATCGTGGGAACTTATCAGTATGGCAGAACCTTCCTGCTGGGAGTAAGATACAAACTTTAAAAGGTAAAAAGGCTTTTAAAGGTAAAAAGGTAAAAAAGTAAAAAGGTAAAAAAAAGAAATGAAAAAGATAAATACTTTAGCTTGCATGCTTATGATGGCAGCAGCTGCAATGTTCTCCACATCTTGCGAGAACGATAATATCAATCCATACGATTACGTGAATAATGGCGGTAATGGAAGTGATGGTAATGAGAACCAGGGTTCTAAGGATGTCATCACAACGAAGGTGGCAGAATATCCCGTAGGTTCTGTGGTTTGGACCAAGGATACTACCCTGAGCCAGAGCGTTGAAATTCCGATAGGAGCATCGCTCTACATTGAGCCGGGCGTAACCGTCACCTGCAAATCAGAGGTTCAGGTACCGGTAGAAATCGTGGTGTTGGGCAATCTCTATTGTATGGGAACTGCCGAAAAACCGGTAGTCTTTACTTCTGATACCAGGAAGCCTGCTGATTGGGGCGGCATCATCTGCGGATATAATTCTGAGGAGGTAGTGCTCAATCACGTGGATGTGGCCTATGCCGGTGCTACTCCTACCGAGAGTTCAGCTTCTTTCCAGAACAAGCTTTTCAAGACCACCATCGATGGCGGTGTGCCAGCCTTCCACTTCTGTAATGTAAACGGCAAGTTTGTGATGGCAAACAGTTTCTTCCATGACAACTACAACGACCAGACTTACTTTACAGGTGGTAACGGCGTGATTATCAACAATATCTTTGCCGATAGCGGAAATGCAGCCGATGGTGGCGAGGCCATCAACGTAAAGGCAGGTTGCAAGCTCGATGTAGCCAACAACATCATCTACAACGCCTGCACCAACGCCTTCAAGCTTTCGAATGCCGGAAATAGCGAGGTAATCCCTCTCTCTGAGATGACCGTCTATAACAACACCATCATCAATTGCGGCTGGCGCCGTTCCAAGAACAAGAAGGGCGGTTCTGTCTGGGTAGAGAAGGCAGCGAAGCCAGTCTTCGTGAACAACCTCATCTTCGATTCCCGTTTCGGCCTGAAGCAGCCAAAGAAGGATGGTGCTGATATGGAGCACAGTCGTCTTACACCAAACTACTACTTTGCATCTACAGAGACAGGCGTAGCGCAGATGGCGAAGGATGCAGAGCTCGGCATCTGGTTTGATACCGATATCAAGAGCAGCGTGGCAGGTCAGCTCAACCCTCTCTTCAAGAACTTCACTCAGAGCGAGAAGATGAATATCAATTGCGAGATAGATGATGTAGCCCAGGGTGCTCCATTGGCATTCGACAAGAGCTGGAATTTCGAGTATCAGACAGGCAGTCCTGCCCTCTCAGGAGGTGTAACCGATTTTGTCCGTCTCTTCCCACAAGGTCTGCCATTCTTCGGCATGAAGCACGTGAATTTTCTGGATAAGAATAACGACCAGAACTATTACTTCGCCGCCCCATTGCCAAGCGCAAGATTCGGAGCAAGATTGTAAACAGTAATTATAAAAAAGAAAAGCATGCAGGCTATAGAAATGTAGCTTGCACGCTTTTCTTTTCTTCATGTTTCTACTCTCCTTTTAATGTTGATCTTGGGAAAAGTTTAGGTTGTTACAGAAAAAGTATTGATTGTAACAGGAAAAGATTTTCTTTAATCCTTTTGAAATCTCTGTTCATAGACGTTGAATGTCGGTTCAGCGTCTTTGAACGGCGGTTCAACGTCTTTGAACGGACATTCAACGTCTATGAACGGAGATTTTATCTAGGTATAAAATCAAATGCAAGTATAGTTTCTATATTATTTAATGGTAAGTCTTGTCCAAATCCATCTGGGAATCATTCGCCAGAGCGAAACGAGGATACTGTATTTCCAGTCAATGGTTTTGACTGTTTTTCCCCGTTCTATAGCATTTACAATCTGCTGAGCCACTTCCTGAGGAGTTAATTGCAGGGGATAGTTGCTGCCAGCTATCAGGTCAGTCTTTACGAAACCCGGGCGGATATCTGTGATGGCGATAGGAAGATGGCGCATGTAAGCCTGCTGGGTAAGGCACTCCAGATAATGATTCTGGAAACGCTTGGTGGCAGAATAGGCAGGAGCAGCACCGAGCCCTTTCGTTCCGGCAATAGAGGTAATGCAGGCGATGCGGTAAGTATCATTGCCCTTGCCTTTATCTGATTTTTGCTCTAGTCTTAGCTCTTGCCCTTTATCTTGCTCTTGACTCTGTTGGGCAAACCAGTTGAAAGCCGTATCCACCATTCTTACAAATCCCAGCCCATTGGTCTCAACGGTCTTCATTTCCTTTTCAAAATCAAGTGAATAGTTTTGCCATCCGATTCCTGAACTATGGAAATATAAATCCATCCCACCGAGTTTTTCGATGAGTTTCTGAAGAAGAGTAGGGGCGTCAGCCGAAGTTACATCTATCTGCTGATAGCAGGTGATTTCTCCCCTGGATGCTTTCATGCCTTCTGAAATGTTCCCCTTCTGAGATACTTTTGTTTTCTCAGAAATAATCTGGTTTGTATTTCTTTTTACTTCTTCAAGTCGCTCTACTCTTCTTCCGGCTATTCCCACCTGCCAACCTCTCTGCGCTAAGAGGCTGGCTACTTCCATTCCTATTCCTGAGGTTGCCCCCATCACAATCGCTTTCTTTGCCATAGTTTTTTCTTTGATGTTTTTCCTTATTCCTTTAAAAAAAGAATATTTCATTTTGTTAAACTAAATGCAAAGATAATGTTTTTCTTTGAATGTGCGCATTATCTGCTTGCTTTTTTCATCTTTCTGCCTACAAAATTCCATGCTGGCATTTTCTTCAGGGTACTTCTTACCGGCTGAACATCCCATAGCAGGAAGATGAGCAATACAGCAAGACCGATGATACAAGTAATGCCATAGAGGTTCCGGATACTGAGCATCAGAAGATTGGTGGCATCGTAAGGCAATCCGCGCGACATGTTGCCTGCCATCGTCAATTCCATGAAGAGCAGTTATCAGAAAGCAAGCCTTTCCTGCTCTGGTTTGGAGGAATGGCAGGAGGGTCCGCAAGTATTGACTTACGGAGCAATATTGATTTGCCGGAAAGGAAAGGCGAGGCTGAATGTGAATTATAAGGATTGGGAACTTTATGAGGGGGCGGTGATTACGCTGTTCCCGAATGATGTAGTAGAATTGAAGATTGACGGGGATTTCAAATCCCCTCAAACAGAAAATGGGGATTGCAAATCCCCTGAAACTGAAAATGAGGATTGCAAATCCCCTGAAACTGAAAACGGAGATTGCAAATCTCTTCAAACAGCGAACTGCTTCCAAGCCGAAATCCTGAAATATAATCCTTCCTTGCTTCGTGAAGCAAGTCTGCAACTGGAACAGACGGTTTATTCTTCCTTACGGGAAGACAGATGCAGACAGGATATCCCCGTGGTGACAAATATCATCAATGGAATGTTTGCTCTATTAAAAGTTTATTTCGACCAATCGGAATGTACTTGTATCTCCCAATTGGTATTGTGCCAGTTGAAGGCGTTCTTCATCGGTTTTCATGAGTATCTTCAGCGCAATCCGCAATACCGACCAGATGAATATCTCCTCGAAATATCTCACCAATATCGTGAACCAGGTAACTGGGCATACCCCCAAGACCATCATCGACCAATACGTGATTCTGCAGATTAAGATGCATCTTAAGCGAACTACGCAAAGCATCAAGGAGATGGCTTGGTAGTTTCATTTTGCCGATGTCAGTTTCTTCTGTCGTTATTTCAAGAAGCATACAGGGCTGACGCCGCAGCAGATCAGGGAATAAAAGGGAAGGCGCGTGCTAGAAACTCTGTTCCAGCACGTGCTGCAAGCAATCTGCAACAACCTTCAATTTCTTCCTAATCTCTTCTTCTCCATTCTCTTGAATATGTTCAGGCGATAGTGCCTTCAGTTCTTCCAGACAACTCATCTGCATCATACTGGCAATCGGCAGGAGCTTGTGAGCAGCTTTTCCTATTTTATCTATAAATAAGGAATCCTCCTCCATGGCTTCTTTCAAATTCTTAAGATGTTCTGCCAGTTCCTGCTTCACGGTGTTGAGTATCTCTTTTGCAGCCTCTTCATCGCCCTCTGCAAAAGCCAGAAGAGCGTCAAAGTGGGATTGAGGTTCAGAATCTATTCCCAGGATAGCAGATAACTTCTCCATGCTGAATGGCTTGAACAGGCAATCGTCGAAGCCGGCTTTTATAAGTTGTTCCCGGATACTCGTATCATGCGCTGTCATAGCAATGACAGTCATATTGGTATGGTTGATGTGGGTAATCATCTCTGTACCATTCATTTCTGGCATTTCTATGTCCATCAGCATGAGGGCTGGCTGCTCATTGTGCAGGATGGTGAGTGCATCAATCACATGATTGCAGGCGAATACTTGCCAGGAATCGCCTGCTATGCGTCGTAGCATTTCCTGGAGAAGTTGAAGCTGAAGCTTGTCGTCATCGAGAATCAGAACCTTATTGTTGGCAAACTCTTGTTGAGCCTTCTTTTTGTTGTCTGAGTCCTTGGCTTCCTGATGATCAGATGTTTGTTTGATATCCTCCTGCGAATCATCTTTTGGGGCAGGTTCTATAGGTAGCGTAACGATGAAACTGGAACCTTTGCCCAAGGTAGAACGAAGTAGAATTTCTCCACCGAGAAGCGACACCAGTTCTTGAGTGATAGACAAGCCCAGGCCTGTTCCCTCGATGCCTTGTGCACTCTTTAATCTGGTGAATGCCTGGAATACTTTCTGCTTTTCCTCATCAGTCATTCCCTTGCCGGTATCTTGCACGCTCAGGGTGAGTGTCAGCTTACCCATGATTTTGGAAACTCGTGCCTCAATGTTGACACTTCCGTGATCGGTATATTTGATGGCATTGCTCACCAGATTATCCAGAATCTGACGAATACGGAAAGCATCGGCTAGGAATAATTCCTTGTCTGTTTCATTCTCCTGATTTGCTTCCTTTTTCATTCCCATCGTCATCTCATACGAAATGGATAAGCCTTTCTCTTTGGCTCGTAATCGCATTCCCTCTACCGATTCTTTCACCAGTTGGGCTGGAGAGAAAGAAACAGGCTGAACCTTCATCAATCCATTTTCCAACTGATGATAATCAAGAAGAGAAGCTACGAGTCTGGAAAGATGAGCTGCTGAGTTCTTGATATTTTGAAGACATTCCATACCTTGTGCTTCGGTGACGTATTCTTTCATCAGGTCGATGAAGCCGGAAATGGAGGCTGCGGGAGCCTTGATATCGTGGGTAATGGTGAGAAGAAGTCGTTCACGTTGGTTCATGATGCGTTGGATTTCTTCGTTGGCTGCCTCAAGATTCTCCCGGTAGATGCGCTCTTTTCTAGCATCGCGCCAGATGAACCAAATCATGACGATAATTGCAAAGAGTGTTATTAGTGTGAGTAAACCTATTTGCCACAACAGTTGTCTGCGGGCTGCCATCGCTTTGTTGATGGCTTTCTGCATAGAGTCACGTTCCCTTTGGTGCACATCACTCAGTTGCTTGGCAGAACGTAAGGCAAGTTTTGTACTGACTATTTTCAAGTCTTCCATCTCTTTGTTGATACTTTCCTTATGGTCTTGCGTAGCCACCTTCTCCTTCTTGTCTATCTGGTCCAGAATGTTGGCTACATTTTCTGCCACATTCACAGGAGTTGTGATAGAATCAATGATGGCTCTGTTGCTGTCTTGCTTGATGCTTAGCGTCTCTGCATGCTCTTTCTTGAAAGCATCGGCTAGTCGCCGGAAGAATCCTCGGCGGGTCTTCATTACTTCCACCGTAGTTTTCTTTGCCTCGTGGGTTTGTGGGGCTTTGGAATGAACAACGATAGAATCCTTGCCGGTATTGAGACTTTTTACCTTATCTTGCAGATAATTGGACGTAGATTTCCCTGCCATTGCATCAGAGAGTTGCTTCAAGTTCTTCTGTTCTTCTTTGAGCAGAGAAGTCATGGTACTGTCTGCTGCATCCTTTTTCTTGATGTACTCACGGGATGCTTCGTTGATGGCGATGATGCTCTTGGTGTTGCTATATACGAGACTGATTGCCAGAATCATGATAATAGCAATAATGCAATAGCCGAGGGCTACCTTGAGTGGAATATTGTTTTTGTGCATGTGAAATCTACTTACTTAATTATCTTCTGCAAAGATAATGCAAAAAACTGATTTAAAGAAAAGAAAGGGCTAAAAACAAGTCAGGAGACCAATGAATTTTATCATTAGTCTCCTGCCTAATTGAAAGCGAAGCGTAATTACTGATATTTAATGTCTTTCTATTTCTTCTGTTTATTACTGTTTTTTGAAGGTGATATTACTTAGCTACAGTTGAATCTGTTGTTGCTGTTGTAGAATCAGCTGGAGTCTCTGCTGGAGTTGTCTTCTCTACTGTTGTGTCTGCTGGTTCTGCAGGAGCAACTGTGTCTACTGGAGCTACTGATGAAACACTTGCCATTTTGTTGTTGGCGAATACATTACTAACTGATACCATTACCATGGCAGCGATAGCTGCGAATACTAACTTTTTCATAATCTTTTTATTTTTTATTGTGAATATTATTTTTACTTTAATGAACCGTCTTACTTGCATTGTTGCTTGTTTGCGAGTTCACAATCTGCGTGCCAAAAGATTCCTCCTTTTAGTAAATGGTTGATAATCAGTTAATATGCATTTTTGTGCCAAATCTTAACTTTGTGGAAGTTGTGGAACAAGTGTGGAATTTTTCCCCAAAATATTGGGGAAAGTTCCTCAGATGCCGTACTTCTTCATCTTGTTATACAGCGTCTTTCTATCCACAGCAAGCAATTGTGCAGCTTTACTCTTGTTACCTCCTGCCGCTTTTAGTGCTGCTTCTATACGCTGCAGTTCTGTTTCCTCATCATGCAGGGTGGTAGGAGCTTGTGGTTGAATATGAGCCATACTCTGTTCCAGTTCTGTTACTCCAATATATCTGCCTGTGGCAAGAAGAGTGGCACGTTTCATCACATTGTTCAATTCGCGCAGGTTTCCTGGCCAGTTATAAGAGGCGATTCTCTCCTTCGCCTTACCATCGAGTCCTTCCACGTTTCTATTGAGTTCTTTGTTGGCATGTTTGATAAAGAGATCAGCAAAGAGGAAGAGATCGGCACCACGGTCTTTCAACTCCGGCATGTAGATGGTAAACTCGTTGATGCGGTGGTATAGGTCTTCGCGGAAGTTTCCCTCTGCTACACGCTGTGCCAGATTTTCGTTGGTGGCGCAAACCAGTCGGATGTCGATGTCGATTTCCTTGTTGCTGCCCAATGGACGAATTTTTCGCTCCTGAAGGGCACGAAGCAGTTGCACTTGCACTTCATAGTTCAGGTTCCCCATTTCGTCCAGGAAGAGTGTACCGCCATTTGCTATTTCGAAAGCTCCCTTTTTGTCTTGGTCTGCTCCCGTAAAGGCTCCCTTGCTGTGACCGAAGAATTCTGATGCTGCCACATCCTTAGGAATGGCTCCACAGTCGAGTGCAAAGAAAGGTTTCCCTGCCCGCTGGCTTAATTCATGAATGCGACGAGCTACATATTCCTTACCCGTTCCGCTTGCACCCAGAATGAGAACTGACATAGGGGTAGGAGCAACCAAAGATACGAAACTATAGAGTTTTCTTGAAGCCTCACTTTCACCTTCAAGATATTTAGGAACATCTACATTTCCTTTAGATTCCGTATTTCCTGATACTTTTTTATTATCTATTGGCTCCTGATTTCCTGTTGCCTCCCTCTGCTCTATATTTTTCTCTGATAGAGAGCTTGTATTGTGATTTTTTATGGCTTCCTTAATCTTTTCCAGGAGGATGTCCGGATGAAAAGGTTTGGCTACGTAATCTGTAGCACCCGACTTCATGGCGAGTACTACGTTCTGAATCTCTGCATAGCTGGTCATGACGATGAAAGGTACTTGCACGCCGTGCTTTCTCATCCATTGCAATAAGAAAATACCATCATGGTCTGGAAGACGAAGGTCGGATAGCACCAGATCAAATCTACTTTCCAATTTCTCCCAAGCCTGTATAGCTGCTTTCACCGAAGTCGTTTTTTCAACTTCGAATCCTTTCTTCCTGAGCCATGTCTGAATCATGGTTCCAAATGCGATGTCGTCTTCAACTATTAGTATTTTTTCCATATCATTACAATCTTTCTGTCTCTTTGTCTTCTCAAGATAAAACAAATTCGTGCGCAAAGTTAGCATTATTATTTGGAATCAGCAAAGAAAAAGTCTTTAATTGTCAGTTTTTACAAAAGATTATAATAATAATGAAGGTCTCTACCCAAACATGAAGGATAGAGATCTTATATTATCAATTGATTTTTGATAGCTTTTTACTCTGGGAAATTGATGTTGTGACAATCTGGTAGCCTCTATCTTAACATTTGTTATTGAATTATGGGGCAAAGATATAAAATCTTTGTGAAACAAAAGTAAAGAAAAAGAAAAAGTTTTGTTTATCTCGTTAATTATTATTATCTTTGCATTCGTAATTGTAAAAACTAAACGAAAATGAAGATACATATCGAACAAGCAACCCCAGATAAAGCTTCGCATATAGCATCGCTCATTATGGAAGCGATGAATACGGAATGTTGTCAGAATTTTGCCGGACCTCGTCATACATTGGCTGATTTTCATCAGTTGATGGAACGTCTGGTAAAGATGGAGGATAGCCAGTATAGTTACCGAAATGTGTTGATGGCTATGACTGCTGATGGTGTGGTTGCTGGCATCTTGGTGGCTTATGATGGAGCTCAACTTAAGACTTTGCGCAAAAGATTTGTAGATGAGGCTCTTGATACCTTTGGAATTGATTATTCGGGTATGGATGCTGAGACTCAAGAAGGTGAATTCTATCTCGACAGTTTGGCTGTTTCCAGTAGCTATAGAGGTAAGGGGATTGCAAAGCTTTTGTTGAATGCTGCCATACAACGTGGTAAGGAACTTGGTATTCCGAAGGTTGGATTATTGGTTGATAAAGGCAATCCAAGAGCTGAAAGCCTTTATACTCGTATGGGATTCCAATTCGTCAATTATACAACGTGGGGTGGACACGGAATGAAGCATTTGCAGATAAATGCTGAATAAGAAGTGAAAATTCTTGTTGATGATTACAGAATATAAGTGAATAGAGCATATAAAACAAAAAGCCCAGGATAGCATCACTGCTGCCTGGGCATTTTTTTAATCAACAAAAACTAATAAAATCTCTTTTAACCTATATTTTCTATAAAGTTACCTTTTCTGCTGCAAAGGTACAAAAGAAAATGGTAGGATGAATCAAAAATATATAGTTTTCTGCTATTTCTTCAGGACAATCGTTTGCACGATTATTTGTCTTCTACTTCCTGTAATTCGCTTTCCTCCATATCCTGATCTAGACGGTGGCGCCAAAGATACTTTCTTGTTTCATGCACAATAATTCCACTAAGACATAGTAAAGAGACGAGATTTGGAATAGCCATAAGAGCATTCATGCAATCAGCTATGTTCCATACCAGACCGAGACTGATGACACTTCCTGCAAATATACTGGCAATGTAGAGGATGCGATAGCAAAGCATCCATTTCTTTCCCTTCAGGTATTCTACGCAACGTTCGCCATAATAACTCCAACCTAGTGTAGTACTAAAAGCAAAGGTGGTCAGACCAAATGTTAGTAATGGAGCTCCAATATATGGTATTTTACTAAAAGCTGCTTTGGTAAGTGCTGCTCCATCATGATAGTCTATATCTGGATAGGCTATGATACTGCTGGTGATTACCAGTCCTGTTAGAGCGCAGATGATGACTGTATCCCAGAATGTTCCTGTTGATGAAACTAATGCCTGTCGAACGGGATTGCGGGTTTGAGCAGCTGCGGCAACAATTGGCGCAGAACCAAGTCCACTCTCATTAGAGAAAAGACCACGGGCAATACCATAACGGGCTGCAAGCATCAGTGTGCTACCTGCAAAACCACCACCAGCAGCTTTTGTTGTAAAAGCTGATTCGCAGATAATCTGTAGGGCAGGGAGAATGTAGGCATGATTTACAATGAGAATATAAATACAGCCCAATACATAGAATAGGGCCATGAAAGGTACAAGCATTCCACAAACCTTAGAGATTGTCTTTACACCACCAATGATTACGGCTGCTCCTAAAATGGTAACTATCGAGCCTGTAATGAAAGGAGAAATGCCATATTGATTCTCTACAAGGGTTGAGATGGCATTAGCTTGAACTGTGCTGCCAATACCAAAAGAAGCAAGGGCGGCAAAGGTTGCGAAGAGGATGGCAAGCCATTTCCAGCCCAATCCCTTTTCTAGAGCATACATCGGACCTCCCAGCATCTTTCCTCGTGTTGTCTTAACTCGATATTTTACGGCAAGAAGTCCCTCTGCATACTTGGTAGAAATACCGAAAACACCGGTGAGCCAGCACCAAAGGACAGCACCTGGTCCACCTAATGCTATGGCTGTAGCCACACCGATGATGTTACCCGTACCGATGGTAGCTGCCAAGGCAGTGGCTAGTGCTCCGAATTGAGAAACATCCCCCGTTGCCTTCTTGTCTTTCTTGACAGACAATTTGATAGCCTGGAATATCTTGCGCTGTGGAAAGCGCAGGCGGATGGTTAGAAAAATATGAGTTCCCAACAATAAAATAATCATAGGCCATCCCCAAAGGAATGAACTAAAGGCTGTGAAAAAATCATTGATAGCATCCATCTCTCTTATGTTTTAATTTAAAAATGATAATTAATAATTAGGCTTGCGCCCTGATAACTCTCTTGTCTTTTTATGAACGGAATATGTTTAGTTACTTCCGTTTTGGGAGACTGAAGGTAATTCTACCCTCAGTCTTCGAATTCTATTCTAACGTTAGTGAATCCCATTGTCTTGAACATGTCTTTGAATTGCTGCTTGGCATTTCTTCTTGCCGTCTGATAATTCACAGGTGTCAAGCAACGCTTTTTCATCATAACGTAAGCTCTGTCGTACATAGCCTGTCGGTCAGCGCCAGTCCATTTTCCTTCTTCAAAGAAACTTTTAGTCTTTGCCTCGTCTATGAAATTGTTGTCGAGGAGTCGTATTGGGGGAAGGGTGCAGACTATGGAATCTTTCTTTTCATCCGTCTGTATCCATCCTTCCTTTACGTCTTTCATGTCAATGCCGAGACGCAGGGTACCATAATAGATACGTACCAATTGATCGTCACCAAAGAAGCCATGTCGGGTTGTATCAACGAGTTCCTCATCGTTGATGGCAAGAAATTCCCATTGCCCGATAGCCTCAATACTTTCTACTTGGGTTGGTGAAAGGGTGGTCTTTTCTTCCGTTGCCACGTTTATTGTATTGTCTTTATTAAGCCAAAAGAGTGCTCCACCTATTATTATAATAAGGAATAAAATGATTATGATTCCATATTTCTTCATATCTTAGTCCTCTTTATTTGATGCCTGGCTAGAGGCTGTTCTCTTTTCTATTGTTTTATTGTCATTCAATCCATTTGAAATGAATTCCTTCAAGTCGTGGATTGTGAATTTCTTACGGAAGCTAATTTTGATGTTTTCTTCCTTGAATCCCATGTCCTTGAGCATCGGAATCAGAGTATTTGCGGCACTGAGCCTAGCTTGTTCCATGAGGTCAAGATTCGGAATATCATTGATGATGCTTTGTCTGCCTTGCTGCTCTAGTTGGGTGAGTTCTGCATCACTGAAATTGCTGCGGGCAATGGAAACATATTGTTTTACCGCATTGTGGTCTATCTTACTGCTCGTGAGTGTCAGCTTTGGGTCTGGCAGAATAATTTCTATCTTGTCACCTTTGCGTAACACATTTTGATTGGAAAACCCTTGGAAGTCTACGGAAGCCTTGATGGTTGCATTCATAGGGATTGCAACTTTCCTGTTTGAACCAGGTACATGAATGTTGAAGTTCTTTCTGAAAAAAGAACCTTTCAGATTCAGTTGATCATCGTGGGTGATAATTTTGTGAACATGGGCTTCTGCCGTATATAGTCGGTTGCATTTTTGTATTTGCATCACCATCATTGGAATAGTGTCGATGACTTGCTCCTTTTCTTGCGTTTGCTCTTTCTGATAGCAAGAAGAAAAGGTAAAAATGCTGGCAGTTATTATGAATAATAGAATCTTTTTCATACAAAATGTTTCTTTTTGTCTGCAAAGATACGACAAAATGTTTAAATCTCAAAATAAAAAGGGTAAATTTGCTTTAAAAAGAAGAAAAGAAGCAGTTTTAAGAGAGAAAAAACATTTAATGAAGAAAAAATGCATTTTTTTTTAGACTTGCATTAAACCTTTTCTTCGTGATGACGTCAAACTACTGATTAGAATTCATAAACTGAACTTTTATTATATCGTGTAAGATTCAATAGGAAATTTATTAGTTAGTATTTAGGTAGATTCGGAGCATCGGCTTGTGAAAGTCGATGCTTTTTTTCTTTTTTAACGGGTAACCCGTGTTTATTTCGTTTTTTTTTACTACTTTTGTAGCATTAAAATAAAAAAGCAATGAAACGAATCAATTACTTATTTTTCATGGCTCTGGCTATAGGTATAATGGCTTCGTGTGCTGAGAAAAAGAAAAGCAACATCATTATAGCTCCTAAACCTGTTGTCAAAGTTAAAAAGCAAACACTCAAGATGAGTGAGTATGAGCAGTCTAGAAGCATTGAATGGTTGGGCGCTACATACAAAGTGGTGGTAAAACGAGAACCAGATGACAGTTTGCCGCTCGTTAAGGTAGATGAAAATACTAAGTATCACGATAATATGATTACTGTTCGGATTATAAGAAGCGACGGTTCTGAATTCTTCAAACGTAGTTTTACCAAAGCTGCCTTTGAAAAATACTTGGATTCTCATACCAAGGCCTCTGGTGGATTATTGGGTATTGTCTATGTAAAAACTGAAGGTAACAATCTTTGTTTTGCAGCCAGTGTTGGTTCACCTGATGTGATGAGTGATGAATATTTGCCTTTGGTGGTAAAAGTCTCTAAGATGGGGGAGGTGAGTATCAGTAAAGATCAATTACTGGATACTGAAGGAAATGACAGTTCTCCATCGGGCAATTCTTCTGTTGATGAAGACGATGATGAGGGTGTATAAATAAAGGAAGAACCTCTTGAAATACTCAGATTTCAAGAGGTCCTTTTTTTGTAATTCCTATGATTATTTGAAGAGTTTCTTATAATCTTTTTCGAAACTTTGAGGATGACGACCTATGAAGAGGATATTAAGCAGACAATTGGCTACCATTTCCACATCGTTGAGGTCGGCGCCTTTCCCTTTCTTTATTTCTTTGCCGAGACATACATCCCAAGTTGTTTGAAAACAGCTGTCGTTGGCTCCAACAAACATATCGCTAGAGTTTGGATCCTCCATCAGTTCGAAACGGATTACTTTCTTGGAACTGATAGGTTGAATGTCGCAAAGCATGTTGAATGCTTTTTCAAAGACGTCTCTATGCAACTGTGCGTTGGGAAACATCACGTTGACTGTAGGGAAAATCTCCTCAAATTCGTATGACTGTAATAATTGGTAGAGCTTCATTTTATTTACCTTATTATATAGTAATTGTTTTGAAAGACTCAATGTCTGTGCTTTTAGAATTTAGCCATTTTGATGGCATCAATAGCACATTCATCGCCCTTGTTGCCCAATTTGCCACCGCTACGGTCCTTTGCCTGTTGCAGGTCGTTTGTAGTCAAGAGTCCATAAATGACAGGAATCTCTTGTGTGGCATTGAGACGGGCAATACCATAGGTTACTCCCTCGCAGATATAATCGAAGTGAGGAGTTTCACCACGAATTACGCTTCCCAAGATAATAACAGCGTCATAGCCGCCATTAAGTACCATCTGATGTGCGCCATAGATGAGTTCGAAACTGCCAGGAACAGTCTTAACATGTATGTTCTCTGTTAAGGCTCCATGTTTTTCGAGCGTCTTGACAGCACCGTCCAGCAGGGCACCTGTTATTTCTGGGTTCCATTCAGCTACAACGATACCAAAGCACATGTTGCTGGCATCAGGTACTTTGCTAAGGTCATATTCTGATAAATTATGAAGAGCTGTTGCCATAATTATCTATTAAACTTGTTCTAAGATGTTACTCGTAAGATGTTATTAATTGGATGCGCGCTCAATGTACTTGTCAATCTCACCGCTCTGAACAAGCATAGAGTTAACATACTTCTTCTTGATATCCTGATAGATATTCAATGCATCCTGCTTCTTGTTCTGGCTCTCGAGAACTTCACCAGCCTTAATCAGGAATGCAGGAGAGAGACTGTTGTTAGTGTCGTCTTCTGCTTTGCTGTCAGCCATGGAAGCAGCCTTCTTGAATGCTTCGACAGCCTTGTCCAACTGGTTCAAGTGAGCGTAAACATCACCGAGCGCAGCTTCAGCTGCTGGGCTGATCATCTGGTCATCCTTTGAAGAGAATGCATCCAAACTCTTTTCTGCTTCTGCCCATTTGCCAAGGTTAGCATAGCAAAGACCTGCATAGAGGTTTGCCAAGTTACCAGCGTCAGTGCTGCTATATTCGTCTGCAATTTTCTTGAAGCCAACGTAACCAGCACCGTCTCCGTTAAGTGCTTGTTCGAACATCTCGTTGTTGAAGTAAGTCTGACCCTTGCCAAGCATTGTGCTAGCCTTGTCCTCACGTGGACCAGAGATCTGAGATACATAACCGAATACACCAGCAATGATAACTACAATAGCTACCACAGCGATAATAATAGCCTTCTTGTTCTTCATGAAGAAGGCCTCACGAATGTTGAGGCTCTCTATTTCCTGAGCCTGTACTTTGTTGTTTGCCATTTTGTATTTTTGTTTTTTATTATTCTAATATTGCTAAACTTCTGCAAAAATACGGAATTTTATTCAGATATTGAAATTTCTAGCCTACTTTTTTCGTTTTTTGGGCTTTTTCTGTTAACTTTGCACTCAATAATCAGTAAAGAGTCTATGATTTTAAAGAATATTTCCATTATTAACTATAAAAATATCAAGAGCGCCAATATTGAATTGTCGCCCAAAATTAACTGTCTTATCGGTCATAACGGCATGGGTAAGACCAACTTTTTGGATGCAATTTATTACCTCTCGTTTTGCAGAAGTGCCAATAATCCGATTGATTCGCAAATCATTTTGCACGATGAGGCCTTTTTTATGTTGGAAGGTAATTATGAGAATGATAATGGGGATTTGGAGAACATTTATTGCGGGATGAAGCGTGGAACCAAAAAACATTTTAAGCGAAATAAGAAAGAATATAAGCGCTTGTCTCAACATATTGGACTCATTCCGCTTGTCTTTGTTTCTCCTTCTGATGTTTCCCTCATTGAGGGTGGAAGTGATGAGCGTAGAAAACTGATGGATGTTGTTATCTCTCAGTATGATAATACATATATCGAGGCTCTTTCTAACTACAACAAAGCCTTGCAGCAGCGTAATGCTCTCCTGAAGATGGAGGCGGAACCGGATGTAACTCTTATGGAGCTTTGGGAACAGCAGATGGCTATGAATGGAGAACTGCTCTTTGCTAAGCGCCAGGCTTTTGTCAACGAATTAATACCTTTGTTTCAGCAGATTTATCAGCATATTTCCGGTGATAAGGAACGGGTAGGCTTGCATTATATTTCGCACTGTCAAAGGGGACCGTTATTGGAGGTTATCCAGCGTGATAGATTCAAGGATCGTGCCGTTGGTTATTCGCTTCATGGAGTTCATCGTGACGACTTGGAGTTTACGATTGGTGACTATCAGATGAAGCGTGAGGGAAGTCAGGGACAGAACAAGAGTTATGTCATTGCCTTGAAGTTGGCGCAGTTTAGTTTCTTGAAGCGAACCTGCTCTAATACCACTCCTTTACTCTTGTTGGATGATATTTTTGATAAGCTTGATGCTCAGCGGGTTGAAGCGATAGTTCAGTTAGTCTCGAATGATAATTTTGGACAGATTTTTATCACGGATACCAATCGTGATCATCTTGACCAAATCCTTCATCGTTTACGTGGCGACTATAAGATTTTCTCTGTCGAAAATGGAGAACTGCATGTAAGAGATTAGATACTGAATGTCAGGGGTGGAAAATCAAGTCTGACGATTTGTAGTACATTATTTATTGGGTATAATTATGTTTAGAAAAAAGGTTCGTTCTATAGCAGAACTTTTGCCGGAGTTTTTGAGAAACGAAGGATTGGAGACGCCTTTGCAGCAAAAGCGTCTCTTGGATAGTTGGGACACCGTTGTTGGTGCCTCTATTTCTGTTTATTGTGCTGATAAATTTATCAAGAATCAAACCCTTTATGTTAAGATTCTAAATCCTGCTCTCAGGGCAGATCTTACCATGCATCGTTCAATCTTGGTAAGAAGATTGAACGAGCAGGTAGGGGCATTGGTGATTTCAGATATCCGTTTCTATTGATAGAATTTGCCTCTATTTCCAGAACTCTTTATATGATGCAATCCATTCTGATATCCGTTTCTTCTGTTGGGATGGTATCTGTCTTTTGAAAGTCGAAACAGATGCCAATCTTGAACAGGGTTGGTACTTTTTTCAGAAATCTGTCATAATATCCTTTTCCTCGTCCCAGACGGTTGCCTTTTTCATCAAAACTCATACCTGGAATGACACCGACTTCTATTTCCCCATATCTTTCTGGTGGAAAGAGCTTGCCGATAGGCTCCATAATATGAAAGGAACCTTCTGTGAGATCTTTTCTGCCAGAGTATTCTCTGATTTCCATTTTTTCTGAATCCTTTACTACAGGTAAAAGAACAGTTTTCCCTAAAGCTGTCATCTCATCAATAAAGGTATGAGTGTTGACTTCATCAGGGAGAGAATAATACATTAAAATGATTTTAGCCTTGCGGAAAGATTCTTGATCTGTAAGTCGGGATAAGACAGAAAGCGACAGTTCCTCAAGTTGGCTTGAGGAATACTGTCGCTTTCTGTCTTTTATGATTTTTCTAAGTTCTTTCTTATTCATCTTATGCGTTTGCCATCATCATATTTCTGCAATGTAGTGAACTGTAATTGTATGGTATGCCAGCCATTGCTACTTTCTGCTTCTTGCTTTTGAATTTGGCTGTTGGCTCAGGTTTCTTTGGGAACGCCTCGTGCTTTTCGAAGACTTCGAGGGTCTTCTTAATCACTGGGTCGTCCTGGTTGATATACTGAGTCCAGGCTTGTTCATCAAGCATGTTATAGATGATACGGCTGTCGATGACTCTATCCAGCAACTTATGTGACTTCTTGATAAGAAGGTTACGGCGCTTCAATCCATGCTTGTCTGCATAGTTGACAAACTGTTCCACCATGTTCTGACTGTCAAGATAATCGGCAAGTTCCATCATCTCCTTGAAGTTGTTCAACTTAGGACGATTATCATCAGTATAGGTAAATGCAAACTGTAGGATCAAGCCGCTCAAACTAGCCTCTTTGAAGTAGGAAGTCATACCGAGCGTATCTTCTGGAACAAAGATGTCTGGCGTGATACCACCTCCACCATAAACTACACGTCCAATGCCTGTGTGGTATGCAGGACCCGTATGCTTGATGCTGTCTTGTGAGAAAAATTCTCCATGCTGGTAGCGATCCAGAAGATCCTGTTCATAATCCTTGTCATCACCCATCGTATAAGGTTTTTGGATACATCTTCCAGAAGGAGTATAGTATCTGGCAATGGTGAGACGGATAAGGCTATGGTCTGGGAATTCTATTTGCTGTTGTACCAATCCCTTTCCGAATGAACGGCGACCGATGATGGTTGCACGGTCATTATCCTGCATGGCACCTGCAAAGATTTCAGCAGAAGAAGCCGAACCCTCATTGATGAGTACAACCATAGGTATCTTTTGATAAGAACCCTTGCCGTCGCTCGGATAATCTTGGCGAGGAGACTTTCGTCCTTGTGTATAGAGAATCAGTTTCTTTTCTGGTAAGAACTCGTTTGCCATATTTACTGCAGCTGTGAGATAGCCTCCAGAGTTGTCGCGTAAGTCAATGCAGAGATTAGAGAATCCCTGTTGAGACAGTTTGGCTAAGGCGATAAGCATCTCTGGATAAGTGTTCTCACCGAAGTTCTTGATGCGGATGTAGCCTGTATTGTCATTGAGCATGTAGGCTGCAGTTATACTCTTGGTTGGGATTTCTCCTCGTGTTACCGTGAAGCTCTGTACCTTGTTGCTGCCATAGCGGATTACGCCGATTTTTACTTTCGTGTCTTTAGGACCCTTTAAGCGGTGCATGGCTTCCTGATTGGTCACGATTTTGCCCACGAAAGGTTTGCCATCCACAGCAACAATCTTATCTCCTGCTAGAAGACCTGCTTTTTCGGCAGGACCGTTTTGGATTACATTTTGCACATGAATGGTGTCCTGGCGGATCACGAACTCAATACCTACACCCGAGAATGAACCTTTGAGGTCGTCATTAGCCTGAGCTGCATCTTTGGCACTGATGTAGACCGAGTGAGGATCCAGTTCCGCAAGAATTTGTGGAATGGCTTTATCTACTAGCGAATCTATGTTGACAGAATCTACATATTGGTCATCAATGAGATGGAGCAAGTTGTTTAAGCGGTTGCTTCCACTATTGATGACGTTGAGTCGGTTGCCGGCAAAATGATTCGAAAAGAATGTGCCGATGACAATGCCTAGCACTACGCAGAGTGCCATGATGAACGGCATAAACCTGTTGGTCTTATTCTTGTTCTTATTCATAACTTACTAATTTACATTATACTAACGTTATTCTAAACTGATATTTTCATCAGGATTCATATATTCTACTTTTACTCCGGCTCTTTCCAATAGTTCCACACCATCAGTAAGTCTGTATTTCTCGGCATATACAACTCGTTTGATGCCTGCTTGAATGATGAGCTTGGAGCATTCGATGCAAGGAGAAGCAGTGACATAAAGTGTGCTTCCCTCGCTGTTGTTGCTGCTGCGGGCCAACTTGGTTATGGCGTTGGCTTCTGCATGGAGGACATAGGGCTTGGTTACATTGTTATCCTCGCAGATATTTTCAAATCCGCTTGGTGTACCATTGTAACCATCGCTGATAATCATCTTGTCTTTTACTACTAAAGCACCTACCTGTCGGCGTTTGCAATAGCTGTTTTCTGCCCAGATGCGAGCCATGCGAAGGTATCGCAAATCAAGCTTTTTCTGTTTTAAAAAGTTGTCCCCCATTGATCTGTTATTTATATTGTGTCATTTATAATTACTTGCCTAAACTGTTAACTCTTCTTGATTTCGTTGCGTTCCAGTAGGGCGTCTATGGTTGGCTCTTGTCCACGGAATCGTTTATAGAGTGTCATCGGATGTTCGGTGCCTCCCTTTGAGAGTATGTTGTCACGGAAGCTCTGGGCGGTAGTTCGGTCGAAAATACCGTTTTTCTTGAATACGCTGAATGCATCAGCGTCCAGAACTTCAGCCCATTTGTAACTGTAGTAGCCGGCTGCGTAACCTCCTGCCATAATGTGCGAGAACTGTACGGTCATGCAAGTGTCAGGCAACTGTGGTAGAATCATGGCTTCTTTCCATGCTTCTTTCTCGAATGGGATGATGTCAGCTGTAAAGACATCCTTTTTGGTGTAATATGCCATATCCAGGAGTCCGAAACTTACTTGGCGCAGGCAGGCGTATGCTGCCATGAAGTTGCGGCTTTTTACGATACGTTCGATGAGCTCGTCCGGCAATGGCTCGCCTGTTTCATAATGGAAAGCGAAGGTGCGCAGGAATTCCTTTTCTATGGCATAGTTCTCCATAAATTGGGATGGCAACTCTACGAAATCCCACCATACATTGGTACCCGAAAGACTTTCGAACCGGGTGTTGGCGAACATTCCGTGAAGGCTGTGACCAAACTCATGCAGGAAGGTCTCTACCTCTCCCAAGGTCAGGAGGGCAGGTTTTTCTTCTGTAGGCTTGGTGAAGTTCATCACTACGCTCACGTGTGGACGTATGTTGTTGCCTTTATGGTCTATCCATTGTCCTTGGAATTCTGTCATCCAGGCACCTCCCTGTTTGCCCTTGCGTGGGAAGAAGTCTGCATAGAACACAGCCAGATAACTGCCGTCTTTATCGAATACTTCGTATGCCTTCACGTCAGGATGGTATACTGGAATCTCTTTGTTTTCCTTGAAGGTAATACCATACAGTTTGTTGGCTAATCCGAAGACGCCCTTTATCACCTTGTCAAGTTGGAAGTATGGACGGAGCATCTCTGCATCCAGATTGTATTTTTCCATCTGGAGCTTGTGGGAATAGAATCCGAAGTCCCATGGCTCCATTTTGAAGTCTTCGCCTTCCAGTTTCTTGGCTAGGACTTCTACTTCTTTCACTTCTTTTTCTGCTGTTGGCTTATAAGCCTCAATCAGATCATTGAGAAGTTTATAGACATTCTCTACATTACTTGCCATTCGATGACGTAATACATAGTCTGCATAGGTCTCGAAGCCAAGAAGTTGAGCGAGTTCTCTACGTAAATTGACCAATCGCTTGCAGATTTCAATGTTGTTCTGCTCGTTCTCATGGGTACAGACCGTATTGCGTGCCATATACATCTGTTTGCGGAGTTCACGCTGAGTAGAGTAGGTCATGAATGGAGAGTAACTTGGATAGTCGAGTGTGAAAATCCAGCCTTCTTCATTCTTCTCTTTGGCAGTATGAGCTGCTGCAGCCTTTGCTGTTTCTGGAAGTCCGTCAAGTTGAGCCTCGTCTGTGATATGGAGGGTAAATGCCTTGTCTTCCTTCAGGAGATTCTGTGAGAACTGGAGGGTGAGAATACTTGCTTCCTCTGTAAGTTTGCGAAGCTTGTCTTTTCCTTCCTCATCAAGAAGAGCACCACTACGTACAAAACCATCATAACTGGTTTCCAAAAGCATCTGTTCTTCTGGGGTTAACTCTCTGTTAGGGTGGTCATGAACATATTTAATACGCTCAAAGAGTTTCTTGTTGAGTGTAATGTCGTTGGCATGTTTGGTGAGGATAGGACTCATCTTTTGTGCCAGTTCCTCCATCTCGTCGCATGTCTCTGCACTCATCATGCATGAGAATACATTGGAAACACGACTTAAAAGGTCGTAATAATGTTCGCCTTTTTCTGTATCCACACGGGCGATAGTATTCTCGAATGTAGGCTCAGCCGGGTCGTTGATGACCTTGTCTGTCGCTTCTTTGTCACGGCGAATACCCTCCATGAAGGCAGGCTCATAGTCTTCCAGCAGGATACGGTTGAAAGGCACAGTATCGTGCGGTGTGTGATAGGGAACAAAGAATGGATTCTCTCGATTCTCTGTATTTCTGATATGATTCTGATCTTTTATATCTTGCATGATAGTGATTTTTTATTTGTTTGCTTTACTCTATGACAGTTCTCTTTTTATTTATTCACAATCAGCTTTTCTAATTGTGGAATATAGATTCTTCCTCTTTCCAGATGCATGAGCTTTTGCTTCTGCAGTTCATTCAGCACGTTGGAGACATAGATTCTCTTGACATTCATTTCTGCGGCAAGTCTTTCCATCTTGATGTGGAATAATTTTTCGCCGGCAGGTTTGAGACATCGGCTTTCAAAGAACTGGATGATACGTTCTGAGAGTGTTTTGGGAGGAACCCGATACAGGCGCCGGTTGTTCTTTTGGGTTTGAGTAGAAATGAGATTGAACATGTTGATTCTGAAAATCTCGTATCTATCAGATAGTTTCTGCATCTCCTGCTTGCTGATACTCATCACGCTACATTCTTTCTTTGCGATATAGGTGTGAGTGAAGTATTGGTTATATCCGTAGATGCATTCCATTTGAAACGCTTCTGGGGCTTTGATGTCTTCTTCGATGCGGTAGCCATGATCGTCAGCCTCTGTGACAACGTTGAGTTCGCCGGTAAGAAGAAAGTACAGACGTTTGCAGGGCTCTCCTTCCTTGACGATGGTGAGTCCCTTTTCTGCCTTTTGGAAATCGAACTTTGTATGACCGGCTACTTCCAGCAAATCGTTACGGCTCATTCCCAGGAATAGAGGCAGATTTAAAAGATTGTCATATACTCTGTCTTCTTGCATTCTATTTCAATATTTTCTTCTTGAGCTCTGGCGAATACCATATCCTGTTATTTCCCTGTTCATCGGAATAGATGAGATAGGCGTCAAGTTCAGGATGTTTTTCCAATACTTTCCTAGCTCCATCCAGTCCCATTACCATGAAGGATGTGGCATAGGCATCGGCTGTGGCACAATTCTTGGCTAGAACGGTGGCTGACAGAATATTGTGCTGCACGGGATAGCCTGTCTTCGGGTCTATTGTGTGAGCGTATTTCTTGCCGTTCTTATAGTAGAAATTCCGATAGTTTCCACTTGTTGCCATTGCTATGTCTGTCACATTGATTACGTCTTGTAATTCCTGATTCGTATTGAGAGAATCGTCTGTAGGCTTGTTGATGCCTACCCGCCAAGGCACTTGCTTGTCGCTGTTTCCATTCACCACAATTTCGCCACCAATCTCTACCATAAAGTTTCGGATGCCTTTTTTCTTTAGAAACCTTGCCACGATATCGCTTCCGTATCCTTTGGCAATGGCTGAGCAGTCGAGCATGATATGAGGATTCTGTTTCTTGACGTGCTCTTCCTTTAATGTTACTTTCTGGAATCCGACGATAGCGCGAAGACTGTCTACTGTTTGTTGGGTAGGAGGGTTCCCGGTCTTGAATCCGAATCCCCAGGCATTTACCATGGGGGCTACAGTGATGTCAAATGCTCCGTCTGTTTCTTTGGATATTTTTTCTGCGAGTTGGAAAACCTCAGCAAACATGTTGTCTACCTTCACGTCTTCATTACGGTTGATACGCGAAATGATGGATGTCTTGTTGAATGGAGAAAGAGAATTGTCTACTTTCTGCAGTTCAGCCTCGATTTCTTTTTGGTAATTGACGTCACTTTGGTAAGTGATGTGATAGATAGTACCAAAGATGAAACCTTCATCCCTCTGGTAAGGAGTATTTTGCTGTTGGCGAATGACATAAATACTGCCAAAAATCAAGAGAAGCAGAAACGGTATCTGCCAAATGAGTCTTTTATTCTTCATTGTTTATATTTCAAATGTTACATTGAACGTACCGCCAAGTCGGGAACCACCTTGCTTGCCGAAGCCTGGTACATAATAGGTGTTGCCCATGTCGCCATCATTATGGGCAACACGGCGCTTGTATCTGAAACTCCATCCCATGCGGATTGGTCCCCATATCTTTGCATCTATTCCTATTACACCTTCCAGCCAGTGATAGTTAGCGGATACGCCTTCTGCTCCGTAAGGTGCATCACCTCCCCAGACTGGATCTTTGATGGGTGGTGAAGAGATGTCGTATTTATAGTAGGTGAAACCGTAACGGAATCCGCCAAACAGGCGGTAGTCATCGTGCTTGTTTTTGAGCAGGTTCCAGTCTACACCCAGACGGGCGTATGGTGCACTTGTCTTATAAGTGATCTGGGTACTCTCATCGAAGGCATCTGCTTTGCCGTAACCCAATTCAAAGATAGGGTAATACTTGTCTTTTAAGTTCACTCGCAGAGAAGCTTCATATTGTCCGTAATCACTTACCATCAATTGGGCTGGTCCTATTAAATCCACACTCACCGCCATTCCGTTAAACCATGGAATCGTATCTTTTTCTACCGTTGCTACTTTTTTTAGACGGTTTTGTGCGTTCGCCCATCCTCCACCTAAGAGTAGGAGAAGACTCAGGACAATTACCGCTTTTTTAGTAACGGGTACCGAAATATATGTAGAAATGCGCTTTAGATGCATCATAATTAACCTCTTTATTGTTGATAACTATTGAGTCGATATAGTTGTGGGTTGTCTTCACTTCTGTTATTTTGTGGAAGTAGGCTGCACCGCAATCTACAGACTCGAAATGTGGATAGTCCTCTTTCTTGACGGTTACTGTATCTTTCCATACCTGATTGTCTGCATTCTGAATTTCAAAAAAGAACACATCCTCAGGCTGGTGGTAACTCATCGGAAGGATGAAGCTATCCACGTTCTCATCCTTATTGATAAGTACGCTGTCTTCTCCTTCCTGTTTGGTGGTCGAGATGGTTAAGGTGGCGTTGAGTGTCTTTACGTTGCCCATCAACTTATACTTGGTGTAAGTGGTGTTGTTGAGCGGGCAGTTGAGACTAGTGCAGCTAGCCACCATGAGTACCAGCATCATGAAAACCAATGGTATTATTTTTTGCATCTTATTTCCTTTTCTATTTGATAATCGTTACGATTAGGGTTCTGACGACTGATAAGGTCACCCAGGAATCCGGCTAGGAAGAACTGACTGCCCAATACCATCGCAATGAGAGCGATGAAGAAGTATGGGGAATCGGTGATGAGGTGTCCGTAGATGCCACGATGTAAGTCTATGGCTTTATCGATGCCAAGTCCGATAAGCGAGAGAAAGGCAATGAAGAACACCACACTTCCTAAGAATCCAAAAACATGCATTGGCTTCTTGCCGAAGTTGCTCAGGAACCAGAGTGTCATCAGGTCCAGATAGCCGTTCACGAAACGGTTCCAGCCCATGAACTTGGAAGTACCAAACTTTCTTGCCTGATGGTGAACAGGTTTTTCGCCAATATTTGCGAAGCCTGCATTCTTGGCAAGGTATGGAATGTAGCGATGCATCTCACCGTATACTTCGATGTTCTTCACTACGTCGCGGCGGTAAGCCTTGAGTCCGCAGTTAAAGTCATGCAGATTGTGGATGCCGCTCACCTTGCGGGCTGTGGCATTGAAAAGTTTGGTTGGAATCGTTTTGCTCAGAGGGTCTCCCTGCTTGCGGTTCTGCTTATAACCCGATACAAGATCGAAACCATCTTTCTTTATCATTTCGTAGAGACCTGGTATCTCGTCAGGTGAATCCTGCAAGTCGGCATCCATAGTGATGACTACATCACCTTGTGCCTCTTTGAATCCACAGTAGAGGGCAGGACTCTTTCCGTAGTTGCGGCGGAATTTGATTCCTTTTACCTGCTCGTTTTTCTCGGCAAGTTCTTCTATGACGTTCCATGAACGGTCGGTAGAACCGTCGTTCACAAAGATAACTTCGTAAGTGAAATCGTTGGCATCCATCACCCGTTTGATCCAGGCGAAGAGTTCTGGCAGCGACTCTTCCTCATTGAACAGAGGAACGATAACTGAAATATCCATTTTATCTGATGTTTTGAGAATTTATTTTTTATCTGAAACCTAATTGGCTATTTTCTTTTTGGCGAATATGGCAGCAAGTATCGGACTGAGTATTGCTCCAGCAACCAGGTCGGTAATCATAAACATGGATGCCCATGCTATTGGTTTCATCATAGAGATGGCATCGAAGAGAGCTTTTGTTTCCTCTGCTGTCAACTGATAAACCTGTGCTATCATCTGGTAGTTGGTTTGAAGCTGAGTCATAAACATGCCTGTATCCATGAATCGGAACCAGAGATACTGCACGATGGTGAGCAGTAGGGTTGCATAGAAGAATGTCTGGATGCAATAGTATAATCCGTGTCTGAAAGAAATATGTCCCTCTCTTACGAAGTCACGGAAATACTTCAATCTCTTTGCTACCACGAATGGGGTAGAGATAATCAGAATGTTGGATAGTAACCCCAGCATCTGGTACTTTGGTTCTACTGCCATCATGGTGCAGACGAAGCTGGCTATCCATACGATGCCAAGAATTGCTCCATCTTGTCGGGCAAACGCTTTGGTTTGTTTGATCTTACCCGTATCGATGATGTAGATCTTAACCTTTTGCGTCTGCTCGTCTGTCTTCTTCTCTTCTTGATTTTCGTTATTTTCTGTATTCATTGTTATAATGTATTTCTGCGAATGTAATATATCAATTTGCAAAAATACAACTTTTTTATTATATAAGGTGTAAAGGGTGAAAATATTTATATATAATTAAAGATAAAACGCCTTGAAAGATAGAAAAATATATGTTTCTGTTTGTTTTGTACACTTCAATGCGTCGGGAAACTTTTGTTTCGGTTGTGCCAAACTTAGATAAAATAAAAAAGGAACCTTCTGAAAGAAGATTCCTTTTTGAGCCTCTTGTCGGATTCGAACCAACGACCCCGAGATTACAAATCACGTGCTCTGGCCAACTGAGCTAAAGAGGCGGGTGGACAAGCGATTCATATCGCACCGCTACAACCAAGTACCCTTGCTATGTTCCCATCCTGGGGGATTCCGAGGGAGCTGGTCGTATGAGACTTGTCCGTCTCATAAACTTGAAAGCGGTTATTGCTTTTAAGCGAGTGCAAAGGTACTGCTTTTTTCTTATCCTGCCAAATGTTTTGCAGAAAAAGTTTTGCTTGTTAACGTTTATTTAGAAAAAGGAGGCAAATCTTGCCTCCTTTTCCATACTTCACCTTAATTATATTAAGAGGAAGAAGCATTCTTCACTTAAAAGTCTACCACCGTGATTCCTGCACCGCCAAACTGTACATGCTCATCTGCATAATGGGTCACATTAGGGACGCTGCTCAAATATTGGCGGATGAGTTGTCTGAGGATACCGTTGCCCTTTCCATGAAGGATGCGGACACGTGGCATACCTACCAGGATGGCATCATCTATAAAATACTGTACAGCATTCAATGCTTCGTCACCACGCATGCCTCTTACATCCAAATCCTGATGGAAGTTGGTCTTGTGGGCATCAATGGTTTTTCTGGTTTCCTTGCTGATACCGTAAGAGGCAAGGTTTTCCTTGCGTTCCTCGGTCTTGTCCACATTCTCTACTGTAGCCGTAGCATGCTCCAGTCTGTTCAGACGCATTTTGGTTCTCATACCTCCGAATACGGCAGTAGCGGTATCACCGTTGATGCTTTCCACTTTTCCGATAGTTGTCAATCCTTTGATACGAACCGTATCACCGGCTTTTATCTCCCGTTTGCTTTCTGCCTGAGCCTTGTTCTGTGCATTACGCAGGGCTGCCGCAGCCTTCTCCTGGGTCTCCTTCTTTTCAGCCTGTCGCTTGGCATGCCGCTCCTTGCGCTGCTGAATCTGGGCTATCTTGCGGGCTATCTTGTCATCCGATTCCTTGGTGTCAATCTCCTGAACCTCCTGTTTGAAGGCATCGAGTTCCTGACGGATGCGGCGGGTTTCCTCCTTCTCTGCCTGACTCTCTCGAATCTCTCTGATGGCATTCTCAATCTTCTTGTTACTTTCCTTCAGGAGTTCTGCAGCTTCTTCCTTGGCTTTCTTGAGAATAGCTTTTCTGCTTCGTTCGATATCCTCAATATCACTTTCATACTTGGAGATGGTTTTTTCCATATCCTTCTCTCGCTGGTGGATATTCTGGCGTTTGTTCTCCCAGTACCGCTTGTCGCGTACAATGTCCTGGAGGTATTTGTCGCTCTGGATATATTCTGAACCTACGATGTCTGAAGCTTCTTTGATAACCTCTTCTGGCAATCCGATCTTTCTTGCTATTTCGATGGCAAAAGAAGAGCCTGGACGGCCGATGGCTAACTGGAAGAGTGCTTTCATCTCATGACGGTCGTAGAGCATGGCACCATTAACCACACCTTCATGACTGTCTGCAAAATGTTTCAGGTTCTGATAGTGGGTCGTGATGACTCCATAAGCCTGTTGCTTGCAGAATTTATCGAGTACTGCCTCTGCGATGGCTCCTCCGATACCCGGTTCTGTACCGGTACCAAACTCATCTATCAATATGATGGTGTCGCTATTGGCGGCTTTCATCATATTTTTCATGTTCAGAAGGTGGGATGAATACGTACTGAGGTCGTTCTCCAGGCTCTGTTCGTCACCAATATCAATCATGATGTTTTTGAATACACCTGTCTTTGATCTCTCACTTACGGGGATACTCAGTCCGCATTGCAGCATATATTGGAGCAGTCCCACAGTCTTTAAGCATACGGATTTACCTCCGGCATTCGGACCGGAAATGATCAGGATACGCTTTTCCTTGGTCAGTGTGATGTCTAAAGGTACTACCTTTTCATTTTTCTTCTGTAATGACTGCTGGAGCAGAGGGTGGATAGCTCGGATCCAGTCTACGTGCGGATGGTCTTCTACCTCAGGCTCGATAGCTTTGAAGGTGTCTGCCAGCTTTTGTTTCGCCTGAATCAGGTCGATGATGGCAAGGAAGCGGTAACTGTCAAGAATCTCTTTTGAGAAAGGACGAACCTTGTTGGTGAAATCGGTAAGGATGCGGATAATCTCCTTTCTTTCTTCACCTTCCAGTTCACGCACACGGTTGTTGGCTTCTACCACTTCGGTCGGTTCGATGAAGACGGTTTTACCCGTAGCACTCTCGTCGTGTACGATACCTTTGATCTTTCTTTTCAAGGTTGGGATAACCGGTATTACCAGTCTGCCGTCACGGAGGGTAGGAGTCACGTCTTTCTCAACAACACCTTCACTTTGGGCTGTTCGTAATATACTATATAATGTACGGGAGATACTACCTTCAGTCTTTGCCAGTTCTCTTCTGATCAGGAGGAGTTCCGGGGTAGCATTATCTCGTATCTTTCCAAATTTGTCAAGGATTTGGTCTATTCTCTGAATCAGCTGAGGAAAGGTCATCACGTTTTGTGACAGTCGGTGTAGGGCAGGGTAAGGGTATTTCTTTTCTCTGCGCCAGCCGTCTTCCGGTTCTGCGTGCCCGTCGTCTTCATCACTATGATTCAGAATCTTCACCATGCCTGCGATGGTTGCAAGCGAACGTCTCAAATCGAAAAGCTCGTCTTCTTCCAAGTGGGTGTTTTCTACTCGGATGCGGAGGATACTTTCCCTGACGTCATAGAAATACTGCAGGGGAAAGTCTTCTACTTCCTCCATCAGTCTGCGGAACTCACGCACCTGCATGAGCCATTCGTTTACTTCTTCAGCTTCATCGCTGAATGCCATCTTGTCCACTTGTTCTTTACCAAGTGGAGAGAGGCATCTTTCGCGTAACATCTTGCGGATTTCGTTGAATCCTATCTTGTTTTCAAAATTATCTGGATAAATCATGGGTGCAAAAGTACAATTATTTTGGCTAACTACCAAATATTTGAACCATTAAGTGTGTTCTTTGCCTTTGAAGGTGTAAGCCTTTTTTGGATGTTGTTCAGATAATCGGGCCAATCGTATTTGTGCCGCTCGTTCCATACTGCCCCCAGGAATGCCGCTCCACCAAAGTTCCAGGCTCTCAATTGCGGGATAAACTCGGGGATGACTCCTCCTAATGCTATAACTTTTTCGTTGATGATGCCATAGTAGGCTGCGTCTTCCAGATCCTTGTTGGTAAAGGAGTGGCGGTAGTCTTTCTTCGAGATGCTGTCAAAGATTGGACTTAGGAACACATAGTCGTAGATAGACTTGGATGCAGGAGCGTTTCCTTCGGGATTTTCCTTGCTGGGTATGTTTAGTGCAGCCGTTACTTCCTGGAAGTTATGGCATGAACGGGAAATGTGTCCTTTATAATCTTTGGGAATCCCGGAATTGCGCTTGTTGAGATGAATTCCATGAAGATGATATTTCTCGCAGAGTTCAAAATGTTCATGTATGACTATCTGCGGATACCATTTGGCATCGATCTTCTGTATCAGATTCTCATAATCCTCCAGGCTGGCTTCGGGTTTACGGAGATGTAGAAGATCGATACCGCTTTCAAATAACTGTTCTATGTAGCCTGCTTCGTTTCTGATGAATTCAGGCAAGGTGATAACTATCCATTTCATTTGCTTTTTATCTATTTAGTAGAAAGTGTCTTGGGTTCGTAGAAATGGTTTACCGGACCGTGTCCATCTCCTATTTTTACGTCTTTTCCGGCGAGAATGGCTCCAGACAGGTAAGTCTTAGCCATGGCAATGGCGGTATTCATGTCCATTTCCTTTGTCAGATAAGATGTGATGGCAGATGACAGGGTGCAGCCGGTACCGTGGGTATTGCGGGTGTTGATGCTGAGATCCCGATAGCTGGTGATGAGTTTTCCTTCTTCGAAGAGATAGTCTATCTTTTCTTTTCCGTCGAAGTGACCACCTTTGATAAGTACGAATTTGCATCCCAGTTTGCTGATGGCTGAGGCTGCGGTCTTGATGTCTTCTGCATTCTGGATTTTCATTTCTGCCAGAATCTCTGCTTCGGGAATGTTGGGTGTCAGTAATGTGGCAAGAGGCAGAAGCTCTGAGATGAAGATATCCAGGGCATCCTCCTGCATGAGTCGGCATCCGCTGGTAGATACCATTACCGGGTCAATAACGAGATGCTGGTATTTTCCCTGATACTTCTTGAGGGTATTGGCAATGGCTTTGATGGTGTCACGGTCATTGACCATTCCTATCTTGATGGCATCCGGTTGGATGTCGTCCATCACGGCTTCTATCTGTCCTTTCACGATTTCCGGCTCTACGTTCTGTATGCCATATACACCCTTGGTGTTCTGTACGGTGATGGCTGTAATGGCAGAAGCTGCGTATACGCCTAAGGCTGACATGGTCTTGATGTCTGCCTGGATGCCAGCTCCTCCACAACTGTCAGAACCGGCTATTGTTAATGCTGTGTAGTATTTCATTTCTTACTCCTGTTGGTTGAATATAAAAAAACTTGGTACACTCTTGCTTGACAGGAGTGTACCAAGTGGCTAATTATTGTATTTTGTCAATGCTTCCTTTACCATTTTGCCCCATGGCTTGATAAGGTCTGGAGTCCAGTTGCCTGTAGCCTTGGCACGAGGTAGGAGCATGGAGCAGGTTTCGTCTTTGTCGCTTACCGACCAGTTTACCCAACTCACCTTGTTCTTCTCCATGACATCGAGCCATTTCTGGTATTCCTCTGGAGCCAGAGGACCGTTGCCGGATGCTTCCATGCCGGCGCATTCTGATACGAATACAGGAAGTCCGCTCTTTACGGCTGCTTCTAGCTTGTCGCGCAGATAGTCCTTGTGTGTTGCTGCATAGAAATGCAGGGTATACATCACATTGCTTACACCGTCGATAGGACTTTTAGCAACAAGATCGATGTCCTGATCCCAATGTGGGCAACCCATCAGTATGATGTTGTCTGGATCATATTTCCTGATTTCGGTAATGATGGTCTTGGCGTAGACCTTCAGGTCTTCCCATTTGTCCTCTACGGGTTCGTTGTAGAGTTCATAGAGTACGTTTGGATACTTACCGTATTTCTGTGCCATCTTGCCGAAGAAGGCTTTGGCTTCCTCTGTGTGCATTTTGTGTGCGTGCCAGTCGATGATTACGTATGTGCCGTTCTTGATGGCGGCATCTACTACCTGTGTGATGCATTTCATGGCAAAGTCAGGGTTCTCCAGATAGTTGTCTTCTATCTGAATGCCCATCGCTGCACGGATGATGTTGGCATGCCAGTCAGTGGCGAGCCATTTTACGGCTTGCTTGTTGTAGAATCGGGGCCAGATGTTGTGCCATCCTAGGCTCACGCCTCTCAATACTACAGGGTTTCCACTCTGGTCGCATAGTTGCGCTCCCTTTACTTGCAGTTGTCCCCATTGTTTTACTGGACTGACTGCATACAATTGTGCCATACAGAAGATGGCAACAATAATGGTCATTAGTTTTTTCATTATGTTCTATTATTGTTAAAAATATACTGTCGTTTCTTGCGGCATAAAATCGTTGCAAATGTACGATTTATATTTGAAATAACCAAATATTTTTGCGATAAAGTTTCATGTCAGCTTCTTGCCTTGCCTCGAAAACTGTTTTTTACCAATGCCGATTCGCAGTTTTCGCAGAGGGCTTCGGTTGCCGTATGGTGCTTGAACCCCTCTATCATAGCTTGGGCTCTTTCTGAAGAAAGAATCTCTTCCAGGGATTGATGCAGGAGATTTCCCAGTGCAACATCTCCGTTATGGTCCAGACAGCAAGGCACCAGGGTGCCGTCTGCAAGTACGCCAATCTGTTTGATTAAAGCCTTGCAGAAAACTTCCCGTTTCTTTTCTTCTTCGTTCTTGCTGTTCCTGATATCGTTTTCGAAGTTGGGCCATTCGAATTTTCTGTCGAATTCCAGATAAAGGTTGTCGCAGAGGCGGTAACCGTCTGGGCGTTCCTTCCAGGGTTTAGGAGCATATTTTTCGATGAGTCTCATTATTTCTTCGTTTTCCTTGTCTCTTCCGCCCTGGTTCCAAAGTCTTAGTACGATGCAGGTTCCCTTTGCAGCAGCTTGTGTAGAGAAGGTCATCACCTCGTCCATATAGCTGGACAGTTCCCCCTTGGCGTTGCTTTCGTGCGAATGTAGCGAGAGTTGTATTTTGTGGGGAAGTGTATCGAGAAGTTCCATGGCACGATGCAGCAGGGTTCCGTTCGATGTCAGTACAGTCTTGAATCCCTTTTCTCTTGCCGTCGTGATAAACTGTGGCAGGAGAGGGTGGAGCAGTGGTTCTCCCATCAGGTGAAAATAAAGGAAGCATACCTTGCCTTTGAGCTTGTCTGTGAGCTGGTTGAATTCCTCTGCGGTCAACTGTCTCTTTTCCCTGCTATGTTTAGGGCAGAAGTGGCAGTTGAGATTGCATGTATTGGTTATTTCTATGTAACAGCGATCTATCATCATTTCTTTTTATATGGTATTCTGTATTGTATAGCTAAATACTAAAAAAGCCTTCTGAAATTTCTTTCAGAAGGCTCTTGCGGAGAGAGAGGGATTCGAACCCCCGGTACCTCTCGGTACGACGGTTTTCAAGACCGTTGTAATCGACCACTCTACCATCTCTCCAGATTCGGTCGGATGACTATAGCTTGGTTTTCTTAAGCGGGTGCAAAGGTACGATATTTTTTTGAATCCACCAAATATTTCGGCAACTTTTTTTGATTCTTACTGCTAAAAGTGAAAAGAAAGGGAGAATGATAAGGGGGTATAGAAAAGAAAAAGCCTTCTGAAATTTCTTTCAGAAGGCTCTTGCGGAGAGAGAGGGATTCGAACCCCCGGTACCTCTCGGTACGACGGTTTTCAAGACCGTTGTAATCGACCACTCTACCATCTCTCCAAATTCGGTCGGATGACTATAGCTTGGTTTTCTTAAGCGGGTGCAAAGGTACAATGTTTTTTTGATTCCACCAAATATTTTGGAAACTTTTTGAGAAAAAACATCAAAAAACTTAAAATGATACCTCTGAACCTATACTGCATCTACCTTTCAGATACGAAAAAGGGCTACCGCTGTAGCCCCAACCTTGATAACCTTAAATCTAATACTATGAAAAACACGTTGCAAATATAGTAAATTATTCTATTCGTTATGTACGAAAAATAGAAAATCTACTTCATTGCCGTGCTTTTTTGTATTTTTTAACCAAATTTCCGTATAAGGGGAAGCTCTTTATTTCAGATATCCCTTTTTCTTGAATTCCTCCATCAGTGGCAAGGCGAGAACTTTGGCATCTGGGTGAGGAGCACCTGTTGTGCCTAGGGCACGAAGGTCGAAGAAATGCTTCCAGTCACTGATGAAAGCGGTGTGAACCAACTCGGTGTTGCAATCCAATGGTAAGATGGCACGTGCCTCTTGTGGCTTGCAACCAGCCTTTATCAGTTGCATGTAGGCAAACTCGGCTGCTTCATTGGCAAAAATCCATGTGGTCAGCTTGTTCCATTCTGCTGAACGGTTTTCTGCAATGTCCAGACAGAGGTCGGACAACTGGTAGTCACTGGGATCTTCTGAGCCGTCGAAACCTTCTTCCGCTACCCATGTAGGGAGGTTGATGGTTATTTCGTTGTCGAATTTGTTCTTCGAATAGTTGCAGTATCTCGTGCTCTGCTCTGCCATGGAGTTGGCACGGTGACGGTTGTATTCACGGGTAATACTGATCTGGGTAGTGAAATGAACCGTGATGCGCAACTCGTGTTTGCCTTCCTCATAGTCGGTGAGGTATTTCAAGTCGTCCATCGCCTTGTTTTCTGCCAACACTCTCAGGTTGGTGGTGATGTAGTCCTTGCCATCGGTGGTGTTGCAGCGGGAGAACTTGTTGTTAAGATAAAGAGGAAGCTCCCCGTGGTTGCACACAAGATAGATGGTGCCATGTTCCAGCATGGCATAATGTTCACTCTCTATCATGCGACCGACAAAAGGCTTTGCCGAATCATCGGTTGTGTTGTTCTCACTTTTGTAGCAAACTCTTCCTGCGCGTTCTATCTGTTGATAGACGCCGGGCTCTCCTGGTTTCTGCAACCAGATTTCATACGATGGTCTTTGTATTTTCATTGTTTCTGTTATTTATTCTGATTGCAAAGGTACATTTTTTTATGCATACTGCAAAATAAATATCTCCTTTTTTCGTACTTATTATTATAATGTATAATAATGAGAAGATATGGAGATAAAACCGATAGCACATTTTCGCTCACCGTTCAGCAGTAAGTTTGGTATTCCTAAGCAGGCTGGACTGGTGGCTGAACTCGAAGGTCAGATAGTTTTTGAACCGGAGTATCGCAATCCTGATGCCCTTCGTGGCATGGAGGGTTTCGACTACCTTTGGCTGATTTGGGAATTTTCAGCCAATAAGCACAAAGCCAATAGTCCGGTGGTTCGTCCTCCGGTATTGGGGGGCAATGAGAAGGTGGGAGTCTTTGCTACCCGCAGTCCCTTTCGTCCCAATAATATAGGATTGTCGTCTGTCAGAATTTCGGGAATTGAGTGGGAGACCTGTAAAGGACCTGTTATCCATGTAAAAGGGGCCGACCTCATGGACATGACTCCGATATATGATATCAAGCCTTATGTGGTATATGCCGATTGTCATCCGGATGCCCGAAGCGGGTTTGTTGATGAACGCAGGTGGGATAAGTTGCAGGTTGAAATATCTGATACGGTAAAAAACTTTCTGCTGTCTCAGGGAATGACGGAAGAAAAGATCGGGATTCTGAAAGAGGTTCTGGCGCAAGATCCTCGTCCGCATTATCAAAAAGACCCTCATAAGGTATATGGAATGCCTTATGAGGGTATGGATATTCACTTCACGGTCTGCAATCAGATACTTACCGTAGTGAAGTAGTCGTTTGCTTTACTTTGCGAAAGTTGCAAAGTGTACGTTGTCGAGCTTGATCTTGCAGGCATCGTCAATGTCCTGTGCCTGGTTGTAGTAGAAGATGTATGCGTTCTTGACAGTGATGTCGTGAACCATACCTTCTGCTCCGTGGGCAACGATACCGTTCTTGCAGCCACGCACATAGATGTCGCTCATGTGGATGTCCTGGAAGTTTGGCAGGTACTCCTGTTTTACTGGGGCAGCCTGCTTCTTTGCTCCCACGTGGTTGTCCCAGTAGGTGGTCTCGAAGGTGATGGCATCTCCTGTAATATCGGTCATATAGATATGGTCGATGAAGATGTTCTCTGATGTACCGCCCCTCTTCACGGAACTCTTGAAACGCAGGCCGGCGTCGGTTCCCTGGAAGGTGTTGTTGCGTACTACGATGTTCTTCATGCCGCCACTGAACTCACTGCCGATGACAAAACCGCCATGGGCATGATAAACGGTGTTGTCCTGGATGTTGATGTTTTCACAAGGACCGGCAGCAACACCGGCAGCACCTGCGCCACCCTTCATGCAGATACCGTCATCACCTGCATCTACCATGTTGTTGACGATGAGTACGTCCTTGCAGCTTGAGATGTCGATGGCATCACCATTCTGTGCATTCCAAGGACATTTTACGGTAATACCGTCGATAATCACGTTCTTGCATCGGGTAGGGATGAGGTGGAAGCGGGGACTGTTCAGGAGCGTGACGCCCTGGACCAGCACGTTTTCGCAACTGGTGAATCGGATCATGTGGTTGCGTACCTTTTCCTGGTCATCAATGTTGTCAACAACATTTGGAGTATGTTTCAGATGGAGCGGATACCAGATGTCGCCTTTCTCGTTGAGGGTACCACCCATCTGCTTGAACTGGTTCCATTCCACATCGCTCACCTTGCTTCTCTTCACCGGTCTCCACCATTCACCGTTTCCGTCGATGGTTCCTTCACCGGTGATGGAAATGTTCTTGCGCTTGCTGGCATTGATGGCTGGTGTGGCGCGGTTCTCCTTCTTTCCGGTTTCTTCGTCTATCTTGATGAGGTCGTTCTTGTCTTCAGAGAATACGATGATGGCATTCTTCTCCAGATGCAGGTCGATGTTGTCTTTCAGAGAGATGAGTCCTGTGAGATAGATACCTGCAGGCACGTTCAGATGACCACCGCCCATTTTGCTCAGTTTGCTGATAGCCTTGGCAAAGGCTTGGGTGTTCATCGCCTGTCCGTCTCCATTGCCGCCACATTCCAGAATACTTACGTGGTTGTCAGGAATAGAAGGAAGAGTAGGCTGTTGCATTTGTACTGGCAAGTTTTGATAATACTTGCTGTAGTCTTTGGCTTCGATGGCAGATACCGTAGCTGCCATTCCGAAGATTGCCAATAAAGAAATCAAAATCTTCTTCATAAGTCTTTAAGTATTGTTTATATTGTTTGTAATATCTGTTTCGTTAGTTCCTTTATGCGAAAAAGGCGGCTCTAACCGAAGTTAGAAACCGCCTAAATGAAAGGAGGAGTGGTACCACCAGGAATCGAACCGGGGACACAAGGATTTTCAGTCCTTTGCTCTACCAACTGAGCTATGGCACCATTTCTTTTGCGGTTGCAAAGGTACAATAAAAATTTAAATTGAGCAAGAGAAAACGAAATATTTTCTCTTGCTTAATGTTTATTAACTAAATCTGGTCTTTCAAAGGATTCCAACCCTGAGCTTTGAGCTCGAATTCCTGACCATCTCGTGTGATGAGGAATTTGCCCAGGCTCTCCTTGGTGATGTAGCCTATCTGCTTCACGCCTTCCATCTCCTCGATTTTGGCATGGTCACCAATAGGTACTGTGAAGAGAAGTTCATAGTCTTCACCACCGTTCATGGCACAGGTGGTGAGGTTCATGTTGAATTCCTCTGCCTGTACGGCTGTCTGGTAGTCGATAGGGATGTTCTTCTCGTACACTCTGCATCCGCAATGACTCTGTTCGCAGATATGCATCAGTTCACTGCTCAGTCCGTCGCTGATGTCCATCATGGCCGTAGGACGGATTCCTGCTTCTCTCAGTTGGGCAATGATGTCGCCACGTCCTTCCGGTTGAAGCTGTCTTTGCAGTAAGTATTCCTTGCCGGCAAAGTCGGGCTGGAAGTTGCGCATCTCTGCCAGGTCTCGGTTGAGGGCAGCCAACTTCTGGTCGTCTCCCTTTGCCTTGGCTTCTGCCATCTTCTTGCGGATGTCTTCCACCTGTCCGTAGTATACTGCTTTTTCCCGCTCCAGCAGCTGAAGTCCCATATAGGCTGCACCTAAGTCGCCCGAAACGCAGATGAGGTCGGTCTCCTTCGCACCACTGCGGTAAACGATGTCTTCCTTGTTGGCCTCACCGATGCAGGTAATGCTGATGGCAAGACCAGTAAGCGAAGAGGTGGTATCTCCACCCACGATGTCAATGCCCCATTTGTCGCAAGCCATGCGCAGACCCTTGTAGAAATCATCCAGGTCTTCAACCTTGAAACGCTTGCTCAATGCGATGCTTACTACCATCTGTCTAGGGGTTCCGTTCATGGCGAAGATGTCACTGATGTTCACCATCGCACTCTTGTAACCCAGGTGCTGCATGTCGATATAGGTGAGGTCGAAATGTACTCCCTCCATCAGCATGTCTGTAGTAATGAGCACTTCCTTGTCGGGATAGTGCATCACGGCACAGTCATCGCCTACACCGTAGACGGTAGAAGCGTTTTTGTTTTCATATCCTTTGGTGAGATGGTCGATGAGACCAAATTCACCCAACTTTGCTATATCCAAGATAATTAATAATTAATAATTAATAATTTATAATTGACAGTTAGCTTCTGCGAATCATTTCTCGCATAATCTCAGTCATCTTTGGCTGGGCGGCATTGGCTGCAACCTGTACCTCCTCATGGCTCACCTCTACAGGAACGTCGAAGCCACCGAGGTCGGTGATGATACTGATGCCGAACACCTTGATGCCGCTATGGCGAGCCACGATAACCTCCGGAACGGTACTCATACCTACTGCGTCACCGCCTAAGACGCGATACATGCGATACTCTGCAGGAGTCTCGAAGGTAGGACCCTGAACACCTACATATACACCATGCTTGATATTGATGCCTTTCTCCTTGGCAATCTCGTCAGCCAAATCACGCAACTGCTTGTCGTAAGCCTCGTGCATGTCCGGGAATCGGGGACCGGTAGGGAAGTTCTTGCCCCGCAGCGGATGCTCTGGGAAGAAGTTGATATGGTCGTCGATAATCATCAGGTCACCGATTTCGAAGTCAGGATTCATACCTCCAGATGCATTGCTGACAAAGAGGGTCTCGATGCCCAGTTCGTGCATCACGCGCTCAGGGAAGGTAACCTCCTTCATGTTATATCCTTCATAGTAATGGAATCTGCCTTCCATTGCCATGATGTCCTTGCCGCCCAGCTTACCGAAGATGAGTTTGCCGGCATGGCCTTCTACGGTAGAAACCGGGAAGTTGGGTATCTCGCTGTATGGAAATTCATAACTATCAGTTATTTCTGAAGCTAATTGTCCTAGACCGGTTCCCAGAATGATTGCCGTTTTCGGACTTGTGGTCATCCTTTCTTTTAGCCAGGATGCTGTTTCTTGAATTTTTTCGTACATAGCTAATGATTTTTTCGTTAAAATTATCTTGTTGCTCCAGCATGAAGCTTACCTTGATAGGCAGTTCATACATGCTTTCTTTTACAGTTTCGTAGAGTCCCTCTGTATCTCTCAGTCTCACGGCGTCTTTTTCTGTCGTGATGATGATACGGGGTTCCGGCATGGCTTCGAAGGTGCTGTTGATGCGGTCGATATCCTTGCGCTTAAACTGATGGTGGTCACCGAAGGAGAGGGTCTGTACTCCCTTTGCCATTGGCTTGATGTCGTGTTCCATCTGTTTGGGCGATGCAATACCCGTCAGGAGCAGCACATGATAGTCGGTCATTCCCGTCAGGGCAGGGTCTTTCACTTCTTCCTCTTCATCGCTCTTGATTTCCTTTGGCTTCAGTTCCTTGCTGTTGAATACGCCCTTTGGGGTATCATAGTCAATGCAGGTGAAGTAGAGCTTCTGGAAAGGGTAGAGGTTCATCGCCTTGGTCAGCACTCTGAACTCCATCGGCTTCAGGTCCTTCGGACATTTGGTGATGATCACGATGTCGGCACGGTTCTTTCCGCTCAGCGGTTCGCGGAGCCTTCCTGCCGGCATCATCTTGTCATAGATGATGAGACGGTGATAATCTACCAGCAGGATGTTGATGCCTGGCTTGACATAGCGGTGCTGGAAGGCATCGTCCAGCAATACCACATCCACGTCCTTGGTTTCCCCGTCGTTCTGCAGATGGTCAATACCTCTTACTCTTTTGGCATCTACTGCAACATAGATGTCCTTGAATTTCTGGTGCATCTGGAAGGGTTCATCGCCAATCTCTGTCATCTCGGTATTTTCATCGGCTAGCACATAGCCGTGACTCTTTCGTTTGTAGCCACGGGAGAGTACGGCAGTTTTCACTTTGTCGTGAAGCAATCGGATAAGATATTCCACATGGGGAGTCTTTCCCGAACCACCCACGGTAATATTTCCCACAGAGATAACCGGTATCGAGAATGCTCTGCTCTTCTTCAGTCCGATGTCGAAGAGCCAGTTGCGGAATCTCACGATGGAACCGTATATCCAACTCAGTGGTAATAACCAATCATTGACCTTGATAAGATCACCTTCTGTTCTCATGTCTCTCTCCTTTGTTTTTTACACCTTATTATATATTAATGTATATTGAGCACGAATGGCATGGCTGCCTGCACAGGCTCCTTCTCCTTGATGCTGCGAATCAGCATGAATGGTTTGTACAGGTCGCCTAATGTCAACTGCAGCTGTTCGTCGAGATAGCTGCCGCCATTGCCCGACAGTTCGCCCATCAGCTGGGTGAGCCAGTCGGCTGCCATAGGATATTCGGTAGTACCATAGTCAGAAATCTTTGCCAGTTGGGCTGCCTTGGCTACAGCATCGTCCAGACTGCCGAAACCGTCTATCAGCTTGATGTTCTTGGCGTCTGTTCCCAACCATACTCTTCCCTGTGCGATATTCTCTACCTGGTTCACGCTCATCTTTCTGCCGTCAGCTACACGCTTACGGAAGAGGGCATAACCGCGGTTCACGTATCCTTGCATGCTGGCAATCTCGTTGGCTGTCCATGGACGGCTGCTTCCTGCGGCTCCATAGCCGCTGTTCTTGTTGGTCTTCACCTCGTCATACTTGAATCCCAACTTCTTGGTCATCAGCTCGCTGAAGTCTGGCAGGGCACCGAAGATGCCGATACTGCCGGTCAGGGTAGTAGGCTGTGCCATGACATATCTGGCTCCCATACTCATATAGTATGCACCTGATGCTGCCATTCCTCCCATGGAAACCACCACAGGCTTCTTCTTGTTCAACTCACTGACGGCACGCCAGATCTGCTCTGAAGCGTAGGCATCGCCACCGCCCGAATTGATGCGGAGTACAACGGCCTTGATGCTCTCGTCATCACCCAGGGCCTGCAAGTCTTTGATGACCGTGGTGCTGACAATCTGCTCTTCATTCCCGTAGAGGCTAGGAGTAGCTGTGCTGACAATGCTTCCGGAACAGTAATATACGGCAATCTGGTCAGCAAGGATATTGCTGTCGTCAATGGCAGCATTCACGTCAGCCATTGATACTTGCTTGATCTTGTCGTCAGCTTTCAGTCCGAGCTGCTTCTTGACCACGTCCCTGATTTCATCGTAATAGCAGAATCCGTCTACCATCTTGCGGGTCTTCAGGAGCTTGCTGTCTTCAAATACCATCAGTCCGTCGGCATAATGGTTCAGCGAATCCTTGTTGATGCCGCGGCTCTTGCTGACGTCGGTAAGCACCTTCTGCCAGAGTCCGGTTACGTATCGGGTAACCTGCTCGCGGTTGGCATCGCTCATCTTGTCCTCGGTATACATTTCTGTGAAGCTCTTGTACTTGCCCACCTTTACGATATTGAAATGAACGCCAAACTTAGCTGCCACATCTTTTATATATTGTGTCTGTGAGGCAATACCATGCCAGTCTACCATACCTTCCGGGTTGATGTAGACCTTGTTGGCAACAGATGCCAGGTAATAGCCTCCTTGAGTATATTGGTCACCGTATGCGATGATCCACTTGCCGCTCTTCTTGAAGTCAGCCAGTGCATCACGAATTTCCTGAAGTGTCGCATAGTCAGAAGTCAGGACACCGGTTTCCAGATAGATTCCCTTCACCTTGTCTTCATTCTTTGCCTTCTTGATGGCAGAGAGAATGTTGTTCATGCCAAGGTTGTTGAACTTGTCTCCCGTCAGTTCACCCAGCCAGTTGTCCTCAACTCTGTCGCTGATCTGCCCCTGCAACTTGAGCACCATCACCGAATTGTCTTTCAGTGAAGGTTTGCTGCTGCTTGCTGCTACCATACCAATGAGGCAGATGAATCCGAGTATCGCCATGATGATACTGAATCCGAAGATACCAACGATGGTGGCTGCTACATTTTTGAAAAATTGTTTCATAATAATGCCAATATTTAAATTATAGCTGCAAATATAATAAAAAAGCGACAAACGACAAAGAGATTTGGACAAAATAACCGAAAATTGTTGAAAATATAACATAGTATTAACAAAAAAATGCGTATCTTTGCCGGAGATTTAAGAAACTAATAAGATAAGGCAATGAAAAAAATGGTTATTTCTTCTGTGCTGATGCTATGCTCTTTGTCTGCATTGGCACAATCTACAGCCCGCAAATTCGTACTGAAAAACAGTGCTGACGGTCAGAGCGAGCTGACTTGTTATTTACCTCAGAATCCTACAGGCCGTGCCGTGGTTGATTGTCCTGGTGGTGGCTATTCCCATCTGGCAATGGATCATGAGGGTCATCAGTGGGCAGAATATTTCAACAGGCAGGGTATTGCTTTCTTTGTGTTGAAGTATCGTATGCCTAAGGGCGACCGTAACATTCCTTTGAGTGATGCCTATCAGGCTATGCGCACGGTTCGTGACAGTGCTGCTGTCTGGCATATCAATAAGGATGATGTGGGAATCATGGGCTTCTCGGCTGGTGGTCATCTGGCTTCTTCTGTCAGCACGCATGCTGAATATGATGCCCGTCCTGATTTCTCCATTCTCTTCTATCCGGTCATTTCCATGGATGAGCGCATCACCCATAAGGGTTCCTGCGTCAATTTCCTGGGCGAGGAGCGCAAGACCAATCCTCAGCTGGTGAAGGAATGGTCTAACGATAAGGCAGTTCGCCGCCATCTTACTCCCCGTGCCATCATCCTGATGTCGAGTGACGATGAGGTGGTTCCGCCGGTTACCAATGGTGTGGCTTATTATTCTGCCATGCGGAATGAGGGTAATGAATGTACGATGCATGTCTATCCTACCTGCGGTCATGGCTGGGGCTTCCGTGATGCAGCTCACGGTTTCCCTTATCACGAGCAGATGTTGAACGACCTGACTTCCTGGCTGAATCATTTCCAGGGTCCAAAGGAGGATGCGGTCCGTGTGGCTTGTATCGGTAACTCCATCACCGATGGCTTTGGAATAGGAATGGCACCTGTCAAGGGGTATCCTGCCGTTTTGCAGAAGAAGTTGGGGGATGGTTATCAGGTGAAGAACTTTGGTGTTTCTGCCCGTACCATGATGAATAAGGGTGACTTGCCTTACATGAACGAACTGGCGTGGAGAGATGCGAAGGCTTTCAATCCTAACATTGTGATTGTCAAGTTGGGAACCAACGATAGCAAGACTCATAATTGGGCGCACGGAGCAGATGAATTTCGCCAGAGCATGCAGGCGATGATTGATACCTTGAAGGCATTGCCTAGTAAGCCGAAAATCTATCTCTGTTCGCCGATACCTGCCTTTAAGGATACTTGGACTATCTGCGATAGCGTGATTGTGAATGGCGAAATGCCAATCATCAAGAAACTCGCCAAGAAGAACAAATGTCAGTTCATCGATCTCCATACTTCATATACCTATGGTGATATGATGCTGAATGATGGTATTCATCCGAATGCAAAGGGAGCAGCGAAGATGGCAGATATCATCTTTGATGCGATAGAGAAAAAATAAAAAGGTATATGAGCTGCTGACTCTGATACCTTAATAAATAGGGGCATCTTTGTTTCTTGGAAAGAGACAGAGGTGTCCCTATTATTTTTATGAGCCACAAAAAAAAGGATAAAAAGAGGGATTTCGTAAAATGAACCAAAATGAACCAATTTTTCTGAATCTCTACATGAGAAATACAGAAATTCAGAAAACCTTTTATCTATCAACGACTTAGAAGATTGTATATGAAAAGAATAGTAAAAAAATGTTGATTTTCGTAGAACGATATTAATTTTTTAACACGCATAATTTGCTAGTTTCCAACATTTTTCGTATTTTTGCAAGGAGATTCTATATCTCTTATGTAGAGATTCTTAAGAACGAAGATAATAATAATATAAGTGTGGCTTTCATATAAGCGAAGCGTATGATACACAATTTGCTAAACACGGGCTTACCTGCATCATGTATGCAGAAGGCTGAAAGACATAAAAGTATTGAAGATTAGTGGAAGTTAGTCTATTGATTTTTCAATGCTGTGATACATATCACAACCTTAATAATCCGGGGAGAGAAATCTTTTCAGGAGAAACCGAGGTATATTCTGCAGCCAACTAAAGATAACATTCACCTACTCTTCATTCTTCCTTCTTCGCTCTTCATTCTTCGCTCTTCACTCATCACTCTTCACTCAAATTATGTGGTTTATAGTCAATACAGACAAATTTCAAGAACAAAAAACGAAAGAGTTTCTTGAAAAAACATATCCAGGCATAGTGAAGTTTGTCTATCTGCCCAAATGCCGAACGAAGTATGTCAATGCCCAGGGAGAAGAACGCTTCCGTTTTCGCCCGTTGATATATGGTTTGCTGTTTATCAAGGCAGACAGCATCAAGGTTTTAAAGAAAATACTGACACCTTGGGGGTATTTCGTCTATGAAGATTTCATCCGTAGTCTGGAAACAGGCGAACTGCAGAAAGAAAAGCTAGTCTCAAGTGCACATCTTCTTTGTAAGGATGTCAAGAACTTATCCACGGATGACATTGTCAAAACTGCCACTATTCCAGATGAAGACATGGAGCATTTTATTTATTTCAGTGATAAAGTGGCAGATGGCATAGAGGGACTGAGTATAGTAGATAAGCGATATGATGACCTCATTCTGGAGAATGATACCGTCCGCATATTCAGTGGACCTTTGGCTGGTTGGGTTGGCGTGGTCAAGCAAATCAAGAACAAGGGCAAGAAAGACCGCCATCTTTTTGTGCGATTTGGTAATAATCTCTGTCTCAGTTTTTCCAACGTTCGTCAATACGATATGCAGGTAGAGCATGAGGCAACAAAGGGACCGAAAGCAGAGGCTGTGGGCGTGTGGCGTGCCATCGACCAGATGGTTGGCTATCTTCAGGCAAAACAGCCTTCCGAGAATGCATATCAAACATTGCGCACTCTTTTCTTGGATTATCAAAAGAGATTGCCTGTCTATCGCAATAAGAGTATGTCGGATTTGGCATACGAAAACAAGAAAGAAAAGAGCACGGTTGCCCAGCAGCAAAAGGTTTTGGATCAGATAGACAAAAGAATGCGAAATAACTTCCGTGTTCTTTCCAATTACTTGAAGGCAGGTGAAATCACCCTGGAAAAGTGGTTGAAAGACCTGATTCCTGATGCCCCATTACGTCCATTTCTTACACCTACTTCTGGAGCAATCATCCCGGAAGGACATGATTATACGGTGTTGCATCATCAAGGAATCACGGAGCTTATCCTCCGCTGTAATCTTCGGGATGTTTTCCAGGATAA
>NZ_JBNPLT010000010.1:0-116315 GCF_050313615.1 Prevotella sp. SGI.167
AATAGGATAAATTATCTAAAATTTATTTCATGACGCGTTCTACGTCCTGGATGGTGCGGTTGAACGGACCGTTGTGCTCCAGCTTGATGGTGCACATGGCAGCCGCAAACTTGCCAGCCTCGGTAGGAGTGGCACCCTGCAGTCGCTTGTAGAGATAACCGGCAGAATAGGTGTCGCCGCATCCGGTAGCATCCACCACCTCATGAGGAGCATAGGCTGGAATCTCGTAGAACGTGTCGTCTACATAAATCAGAGAACCCTCGCTTCCCAGGGTGATGATTACCTCGGTAACGCCCCAGGAATGAATCAGCTTGGCGGCCTCGCGTGGCTCCTTCAGCCCCGTGATGGTCTCCATCTCCGTCTCGTTCACCTTCAGATAGTAGGTGTTCTTGAGTACATCAAGCTTGTCCTTCCAGTCGATGGCGTAAACTTTCTCGTCTCTTACCTCGCGCAGATAGCCCTGCACATCGATGGAAACCTTACCCTTGCCGGCAAGATAAGCCACTACTTCTGGCGAGAAATCATCGCTCAGCAGACTGCCCAGATGATAAACCTTGGCCTCTACATGCTCCAGCTGCCTGATGGTGAACGGATCAGCCTTGGCAAGTACACGCTGCTTGCGCTTGTTCTGGTCTTCTTCGTAGATGTTTTCGAAGAAAACCGTGTTGCGGGAAGGGTTCAACGTAACGTCGATGCCGGCTTCGAGCATCTTCTCAACAGGTTCTTTCTCTGTTGGGTCCATTGCCGTGATGAGTGAGAAACTCACATCCTTGGGCAACTGGTTGATGGCGTAGGCGAAGTAAAAGGAAGTTCCGCCTGCCATGTATACAGTACGATTCGGGGTCACAATCTTGTCTTTGGTAATGTGACCGATACAACAAATATCTTTCATTTTTTCTATTTAAAACGACTGCAAAGTTACAAAAAAACTTTGAGTATTTCAGAATTTTTTCTTTTAATTCTGCTTTTATGGCAAATATTTAGAAGAAAAAGCCGGATTTCTTTTGGTGGTATTCGTATTTTAATGTACCTTTGCACCGGATTTAAATAATTTGAACATTATCTAGAGAATAGATTAGACTATATTATGTGGTTTGATAATTTAATCAACGTGCATTCGGCGGTGCAGGGCATCGTCATTCTTTCATTGATTTGTACTTTGGGGCTTGCCCTGGGCAAGATTCATGTCAAGGGAATCTCCCTCGGCATAGCCTTCGTATTTTTCGTGGGTATCGTGGCGGGTCATCTCGGACTCACCATCGATGAGAACATGCTGGAGTTTGCCGAGAGTTTCGGACTCACCATGTTCGTGTATGTGCTGGGACTCTATGTGGGTCCTAACTTCTTCGGTTCGATGCGCCACGAGGGCATCTCGCTCAATCTCTGGAGCCTGGCTGTCATCGCCGTGGGAACCGTTTTCTCGCTCGTCCTGTGCCTGGTGCTGCCCGTGAGCCTGCCTGATATGGTGGGCATTCTCTGTGGTGCTACTACCAATACGCCGGCTCTGGGTGCTGCCCAGCAGGCGCTGCAGCAGTTGGGATTGCCTAGTGGTGGGGCAGCCCTGGGCTGTGCCGTCACCTATCCGCTGGGTGTGGTGGGCGTCATCCTGGCGATGATGTTCCTGCGCAAGCTCTTCGTCAAGCCGGCTGACCTGGAAATCCGACGTGCCGATGAAGACGACCATACAGCCATCGGACAGTACGTCATCGTGAACCCGGCACTCAATGGCAATACCATCGCCGAAATCTCGATGATGACCCATCGCAAGTTCATCATCTCACGTGTATGGAGAGGAGAGCAGGTGATTGTGCCTCAGGCTGATACGGTTCTCCATACCAATGATAATGTGCTCGTGGTTACCAATAAGGATGAGGTCTCGGCGATGCAGATTCTCTTCGGAAAAAAGGTGAACAAGGAGTGGAATAATGATAAGGTAGACTGGAATGCGATTGATGCAAAGGTGGAAAGCCGCATCATCGTGATGACCCGTCCGGGACTGAACGGCAAGCGACTGGGAAGCCTGCAGATGAGAAAATCCTATGGCGTCAACGTGAGCCGAGTGCTGCGTGGTGATATCCGTCTGCTGGCTACCGATGACCTCCGTCTGCAGTACGGCGACCGTCTGACGGTGGTGGGCGACCCTACGAGTATCGACCATGTAGAGCAGTTCCTGGGAAATGCCGTGAAGACCTTGAACGAGCCTAACCTGGGCGCCATCTTCCTCGGAATCATCCTCGGACTTGCCATCGGAACCATTCCTCTGGACATTCCGGGAATGACGGCTCCGGTGCGTCTGGGTATTGCGGGTGGTCCTATCGTGATGGGTATTCTGATTGGTGCGCTCGGACCTCGTGTGCATTTCATCTCTTATATGACCCGTAGTGCGGGCCTGATGCTGAGAGAACTGGGTCTTGCCCTCTATCTCGGTTGTCTGGGCTTGTCGGCAGGTGGACAGTTCTTCGAGACGGTGGTTCGTCCTGAAGGCTTGATGTGGGTAGGCATCGGCTTCCTCATCACGGTAGTGCCTGTAGTTATTGTGGGCCTTATCATCCTGAAGACCAAGAAGTACGACTTCGGAAGCATCTGCGGCATTCTCTGTGGCAGTATGGCGAATCCGATGGCTTTGACTTATGCCAACGAGACGCTGGATGGCGATACGCCTAGCATCAGTTATGCTACGGTTTATCCGCTCGGCATGTTCATCAGAGTGGTGATAGCCCAGGTCATCGTGATGTTCTTTGTCTGAAAGGAAACGGGGTAAACTTTTAGGCACGGCTTTTTAATTTTTTAGGCACGGATTACACGGATTTTTTTATGATACTATAAATACGCTTTATTCACATTAGTGCCATAAATCCGTGTAATCCGTGCCTAAATCAGCTTAATCCGTGCCTAAATCAGATTTAGAAATCAGCCTTTCTTGTTATGGTCATTTTCTTTCCTGTCAATGGGTGCTCGAAGGTTATTTCTTCTGCATGGAGATGCAGTCGGGCAGCCTTCTCGTTGCCGTAGAGCGGATCGCCGAGGATGGGCGCTTTCAGTCCTTCCTGATGGGCACAATGCACTCTGAGCTGGTGGGTTCTGCCGGTTTTCGGATAGAGAGCTATTCGGAGATGGGAATCGTCGACAGTTTCCAGTACTTCATACTCCGTGATGGCTTCCTTGCCCAGCTCATGGTCTACAATCTGACGGGGACGGTCCAGATAATCGGGCATTAGAGGAAGCGAGATGATTCCCTTTTCTGGAATGTCCTTTCCCGAAATGATGGCAACGTACTTCTTCTGTATCTGATGATTCAGAAACGCTTTCTGCAGCCGATGATAGGCAAACTCTGTCTTGGCTATCATCATCACGCCGCTGGTTGACATGTCCAGGCGATGAACGATTAGCGGACCGGTAGCCTCCGGATATTTGCTGCGCATCAGGGCGTGGACGGAAGGCTGGGCTGCGTCTTTTCCCGGTACAGACAGCAATCCTTCGGGTTTATGGATGACCGCAATTTCTCTATCCTCATAAAGCGTTTCCACCTTATTATATAGAGAGAGGTCTACGGCAGCCGGTTCGAAGGTGGAAGCTGGCAGCATCCATTGCAATATCGGCTTGCACTTGCCGTTGCAGGCTGGGTAGAAGTGAAGATGATGACGGATTTCCTCCTTCGGACTCTCTCCCCACCAGAACATAGCCATCTGCAAGGGTTTGTAGCCAAGAGAATAAGCATACTGCAGCAGCTTAGGCTCACAGCATTCGCCACTTCCGGCAGGTGGCACCATCTTCAGGGCTGCTATTCTGCTCGTTGCAATAGTGGCTTGCGGATAATCCCTGAGGGCTGCATCTCTGAAAATCTCCAGCAGGTCTTTGCTCTCGCCTTCATGATTCTGCATGCGGAACTGCGAAAACAGCCATTGCTGCAAGGCATCAGATAATGTCTTGCGCAGTTGCTTCAGGCTAAGAATATCCGCCTGATAGGCTTCGTATTCCGTTTCAAGGCTGGTCTTTTCGGAAAGCGATTTCTTGAGTCGGCGTAGTTCTGCCTTCATAAACTGGCTTTCCTTTACCATTTCTGCCTCTTCCTCCGGATTGAGACTTCCTGCTTCCCGTCGGGCATCACGTTTTGCCTTCGCCTTCTTTATCTTTTCCTGATAGGCAGCGATGGTATGCTTCCGCTCTTCCTGCAGTTGCAGGATGAGACCTTTGGCTTCCTTCATGTGGGTGTTGGCTGCCAATTTCCTGATGCTCTGGTTAATGCCGGATATTTCAGCCTCGTGGGTCTTGAAATATCCGTCGGGCTGCAGATAGTCAAAAACGGCAGGCACAAAGTCGTCCCAGTCGCTTCTTCCTCCTATCTGTCCGCTATAGGCGGCAAGATAGCCTATTTTTGGGGCACCTGATGCAGGTTGGGCATTCTCAACGATGAGTACGCCAAACATTTTTCCTTTATCTATCTCCTCTCGCCAGTCTTCACGCTCCGATAGATAGGTTTGCAGCTCCTTGCATACGGCGATGCAAAGAGGATGAGGCTGATAATCGAGCGGATTGTTCATGCGCTCGGGAATGTCAATGCCTGATAGCAGGGCTTGGTCTATGGAATGAAAAATCATGCTGCAAAGATACAAAAAATCAAGTAGAACTCTTGGTTTATCCACAGAAAAATCTTAATTTTGCAAAATAAAAATGAAAATTTATGATGAATACTCAAAATAGCAACATATTCTATCACCTGATCGCCTTCCTGACGGTGGCTATATGGGGAACAACATTCGTATCTACCAAGGTATTGATGCTGAACGGGCTGTCGCCTGCCCAGATTTTTACCCTGCGCTTCAGCATCGCCTACATACTGATGCTGGCTTTCAACCATCGCCGTCTCTTTGCCGATTCCTGGCAGGATGAGTTAAAGATGGCGTTACTGGGCATTACGGGCGGTTCGCTCTATTTCTGTAGCGAGAACGAGGCGATGAACTTCACCACTACCACCAATACCTCGCTCATTGTGTGTTCCTGTCCGCTCTTCGCCACCCTGCTGGTGCGTATGGTCTATAAGGATTCCAACCGCATTCATATCGTCCAGCTGCTGGGTTCTCTTCTGGCATTTGTGGGTATGATCATCGTGGTATTGAACGGCAGGTTTGTGCTCCATCTCTCTCCGGTAGGTGATGCTCTGGCGTTTACGGCTTGCATGTGCTGGGCTATCTATTCGCTCCTGATGAAGTCGGTAACGGGCGATTATAGTGCAGCTTTCATTACGAGAAAGGTTTTCTTCTATGGCGTACTCACCATCTTGCCTTATTATCTCATCATCCCGGGCTTTCCTCCTCTGGAAGTCTTTACCCGTCCGCAGGTTATCGGCAATCTGCTCTTCCTGGGCTGTCTGGCTTCCATGATCTGCTTCCTGACGTGGAACTGGTGCATCTCCAAGCTCGGAACGGTAAAGGCAACCAACTGGGTGTATTTCAATCCGATAACAACGATGATTTTCGCTTCGTGGGTACTTGATGAGCAAATCACCCCTTATTTCCTGGTGGGTGCTGTCTGCATCCTGATGGGTATGTATATTGCCGATAAGAAAACGAGGGGAGAATCATAATCTTCCCGAAAAACCTACCTAAAAGCAAACAGACTTATGACAGAACTGAAAAAATATACCTGGCTATGGCTGATGGGATGCATGATGCTGCTGGCAGCGTGCTCCTCAGAGAAAAAGGAGGATGACTCCTGGTACATACCCATCGATGAGTTTGTAACCCAGCATCAGCAGATGATGCAAAGCCAGCCCGACTCGATGATTCTGCAAATCAGAAACTTGAAATGCGGAGGCAAGCCGGAACTGGTAGAGCAATGGAAAAGACTGATTGTTGCGAAATGCTGCTATCTGAAAGGCGCCGACGTCAACCTTTGGGAGAAAATCTCTTGATGGAACTGGGTGCTAGAGTCTCTGGTTATCATTGTCAGAAATCTTTTTATCGGGTGATACCTCATCTTAAGTTTAATTACGACCTGTCGCAATCAGCCAAACTGAATCTCAATTTGGGCATCCGTAACCAGTATCTTTTTCAGACTGGCTTTTCTTCGGCTGGACTTCCCACCGAATTCTGGTTTGCTGCCGATCAGAATCATCGTCCGCAATATGCCTATCATGCTGCCTTGCAAGGTGAATTCTGGTTTGCCGAAAAGGAATACCGGTTGAGTGTGGAAACTTATTATAAATGGTTGATGAACCAGATAGAGAACAATAGCAATATGTTTGATATCCTTTTCTCTTCTTATTCTTTTGATGGCTCCTTGTTGCATGGCAAGGGTTACAATTATGGATTAAATCTTCTCCTTGAAAAACGAAGGGGAAAACTGACGGGATGGCTGAGTGGTTCCTTGGGGCGCGCCATGCGAAAGTTTGATGGCGAACAATATCAGGGATGGTATCCTGCCGGGCATGAACGTATTTACGAGCTGAATGCCGTAGCTACTTATCGTATAAATCGCCGTGTCAGTTTAGGCTCAACCTATGTGCTGGCTTCCGGAACCCCTTATACTAAAGTGAATTATGCTTATTTAATGTCGGGCAATCTTGTAACGGAATATGGACCTCATAATGGAGATAGGGTAAAACCTTATATGCGTCTTGATTTGTCGGTAAGTTATGATTTTGCAACGAAGGGCAGCGTTCGTAGCGGAATAAATTTCTCGCTTTATAATGTTACGATGCACGGAAATGATTTGTTCTATCGTATCAAGGTGTATGATAATCATGTGAGATATAATGGTTTTAAGTTCTTGATGCCTATTATGCCTTCTATCAATTATTATTGTAAATTTTGAAACATCTGCTTATGAAAATCAGTCACAATAGTCTTGTCATAATCGTCTTGGCTTTATCCTTTATATTTGGAGGATGTAGCCAGGATGTTTCTACGTCAGATGAATCGCAATTGGTAGTTGAAGGGTGGATTGATGCTGGTGGTTTTCCTATCGTAAAACTGACTAAAACGATTCCTTTGGGTAAGGATGAACTGTCATTAGACAGCCTTTCTCGCTATATGGACAGATGGGCGAAAATTACCATTTCTGATGGTGAAAGAACAGAGGTCTTGGCGGGGAGGTATGATAAAAGATATTTTCCACCTTTTATCTATACCACTTTTGATATGCGTGGCGTGGAAGGAAGGGAGTATGTCTTGAGGGTAGAGGCTTCGGATGGCAAGGTGGCAGAAGCAAAGACCCGTATTCCGGTGTCTGCAAAAATTGATTCCTTTCGTGTAGAACCTACTGATGTAGATAGTCTTTTCCAACTTTATGCCTATACGTCTTATCGAGGAAAATGCAAACTTTTTACGCAGACTGTAGGAAATCAGAACGAAATGTATTCTGCTGAATTAGGCCTTTTTGACGATGGAATGATAGGAGAAGAGGGAAGAATTTCGGTAAAACGGGGTAGGGATAATCTACAGAAAGATTTTACTCCTTTTTTTAAGGAGAATGAAATAGTAAGGGTAAAGTTTTCTTCATTAGGTGAGGAAGGTTATGCCTTTTGGCGCAGTTTCGAAGATATGGCAGCCTTGTCCAGAATTCCCCTGATGCCTGTCAACTCCAATTTGAAGTCGAATGTTCAGGGTGCTTTGGGTTATTGGCTGGGATATGGTTCCAGTTTCTATGAAGTGAAAATCAAGGTGGGGGAAAACATTAAAATTCAGTAATCCCCCTCCTTGCTTGTCTAGTTTCCTGTCGAGACCTGTCACCTTCCTCTAGGAAAGGTTCAAGGCACTTATTTTATTTTTATACCATTCACTCTTTCATATCCATTCATTTGCCCATCCCAATAAAGTTTTCCATTCAAAAGAGTAATCAAATCTCCATTTGATAAAACAATTTTATTATTAGCAATAACATAGGTATATATATACCTATCAGAAAATTCTGCAAGATAAAATGGATATTGAGTATTTGTTTCTTTATAAAAGGCATTATCATTTTTGTTTTGGTATATCTGAAAACAAATGCGCTGAACAGTATTGGCATTAATAAAATGCCATAAATAAATACAACTTTCACCACCTCCCCATAAAACGCCATCAGACCAATAAGCTCCAAAATATAAAATTTCGGTATAGTCGTTTGGATTGTAATTATAGGCATTTTTTACATTTTGACGAACGCTTTCTAAACAAATCCAATATCCCTCAATACCGGATTTTGTTTCTTCAATTTCATCTTCATTCTCGCTAGACGAAGAACAAGCGGTAAAAGAAAACATTGTCAACAAGGCGATGAGAAACGCCATTAAAGAAAAATGTATTTTTTTCATGATTTGTGCCCGTCATGCCGATAGCTCAGCTTTAAATTCGTTATTACTTACAGATATATTTCTTACCATTGATGATGTTGATGCCCTTTTTAGGAGCATTCAGGCGCCGGCCACTCATGTCGTATACCTGACCTTTCTTGCTTTCTTTCAAGACAGGGTTGGCAATCGATGTGTTTACATCCTTCGTTGTGAATCCTATCCTATGTTCGTTGCTGTTTTGAGATCCATTCCTGAGTTTAAGGCTACCAGCTGGTATAATCAGCGTGTAGTGAGTGCCAGCCTCAAGTGTCTTCTGAGGTGTGATGGTTACCTGGGTTTCTGATGTTCCATCGGCTTTTATATTGGTTGCGAAATGGCTGTCAACGTATATTTTTGAACCATAGTCTGTTTCTAGCCTGATCCATTGGGATATAGGCTTGTTGCTCACATATGATACCGCCTGATTGAATTGTAGCACAGGTTTCACGTTTACATCCACATCCGTGTCTCCATCTTTTGGCGAGGAGCTGACCAGCTTGATATCCGTTCCCCCTTCTATCTCTCCGCCTCCATTTTCATTCACCGTTATTACGAATGTCACAGTTGTCAACGGCGTGTCTATTGAATGCCCATATTCCCTTTGGTAGACATGGCATTTTACCTCTACCCGTCCACCTGCAACGTACTTGGTTGCTCCCGTTGCCAATATTGTACAATAGCTATCGAACCTGGAGCCTCCTCCTGCGGCTGTTACACAAACTGAAGGAAACCACCATTCATACTTGCTGATATAATGATTGGAGGAAGGTGAAGCATAGGCATTTAGTGTGGTTTGTTCACCAATTTTAAGTGTAGAATAAAAAATCTCTGCCCTGGCTGATGTTATAAACATAACAAATAGCACTAATAAATAAACTAATCTTCTCATTGTATTTATCTATTAAATAATTAGTAACCTTGTTTTTTCTATAAATGTATTAATGTTTCCTTGCAAATTTAGCCATTTTTTCTACAAGTTGCAAATGGGATTTTCGGCGTTTGGGGGTAATGGGCAAGTTTTAGATTACAAGCGGTCGTTAATGGAGAGTAAGTGGCTTCAGTTTTATTACCCAAAATGCGCCAGTATGTAGGAACACATGCTGCACCAGCCTCTGCCGCCCTCATTTTCTGGGCTTTTGGAAGAGGACAGGTTTAGGCAGAATTTAAAAAGTTTACCGATTTGGCGTTCAGGATAATAAGAGAACAACAAAAACGGAAATAGTTTTTTTCTCTTTTTATCCCTCACATCCCTCACATTTTCTCTTTTTGAATTTTTAATCATTTGATAATGAGGTGGTTGTCTCTCTTGTATGGCGTGATAGATAGCCGAAATGTTTACAAAATCCATCACGCTATCCATCACTTATTGCCTTTATCCATCACGTCTTTCAGCTTATCTTCTTGCTGAAAGTGCTTTTTTTATGCACGTGATTCGGGACAAAGATGAAAGTTTTCGGGACAAAGCTTGCATCTGGCTTTAAAATTTTGTATCTTTGCGGAGTGTAGACAACACAGATTCCACAATGGCAATAACCACTGCGAAACCTAATGTTTAATTAAAAATTTATTTTTTATGGAATTAAATCTTAATGATCCTGCGTTTATCAAAAGTCTGGTAGATTATCATTGGATGTACTGCTTCAATGCCGATTGTCCTCGGGCAGCAGAATGCATCCGATTCATCTCGGCAAAGTTCAAACCCGATGATGTTACTGCCGGAAATGCTGTTTATCCCGATGCAAACCTCCATGCATCTTGTTCCCATTTCATGCGTGTGTACCAGTTCAAGGCAGCATGGGGATTTTCCCATCTCTACGACCAGGTAAAACATGTCGAAATGCAGACCATCAAGTACCGCGTCATGGATGTTCTGGGCAACCGTACTACCTATTATCGTGTACATCGGGGGGAGAAACATCTTACGCCGGAAATGCAGGAGCAGGTGAAGAAAGTCTTTGCTGAATATGGTTATGGGGAACCTGCCTATGATCATTATGCAGAAGAAATCGGATTCGTTTACGAATAAAGCACAATCCCCTGCCGATGTATCGAAAGCGGGAATGCAACGTATCGGTTTGTTTCACAGGGTGAAACAGAGTGTTTCTACGCTTGAAACAAACTGTTTCATGGTATGAAACAAAGTGTCTCGTGTCGATAAACTTTTTAAAATGACAGATAATGAAATTTACCGTAACACATAGAAATAAAAATAACCAGCTCCTGGTAAGTACCAAGAGTCTGGAACGTTTCCTGGGGCGCATCGTAAACGATGACGCCAGGAATACCGTGGAGAACTTCCGTGAATATGTACCTTATCTCATGAATGGTTATGATGGGTATAAGGATATGCCAACCTGGATGCATGTTCACCCTGCGGCAGAATTTCAGAAATCGGAGAATGGACTCCTGAAGATGAAGAAAAACAACGGCGTTCTGCTGCTTACGTTTGTTGATATAAATGAGGATGGAGGTGTGGATGCCATCAAGCAGAAAGTAGCCAGTCTGCCTTCTACTCTTGCAGCCTTTGTGGGAGCCGATGGCATCAGTCTGCATGTTCTGGCGAAATATGCGCTGGCAAAGGGGACGTTACCTGATGAGGAGGTTGCTGCCGACAGGATTTACAAGCAGGCCTTCCTGACCTTTGCTCCGCTTTATCAGACGCTGGTAAAGGCAAAGATGCAGATGCCCGAGCCTTCTATCTTTTCCGATTTTCTGATGACAAGAGATTCTTTTCCTTATTATCGTGAAGATGCCTTGCCCCTGACGTTGAATGAAGTCTTTCATGGCGCAGAAAAACCTGTGGAGAGCGTTGATGAGAAGGAGGCTGACCACTCTTCCGGAGGTGTGGATAACGACCGTAAGGAGTTGAGTGACAATATCATGAGTATGATCGGATTTCTGTGTAAGAAATATGATTTCCGTTATAATTCGGTAATGAAATGCACAGAATATAGGCCAAAGGAAAAGGATTATTGGGGCTATCAGCCAGTGGATGCCCGTGTGCAGAAGCGTATGACGCTGGAGGTACAGCTCGCCAACATCCGTGTGAGCATCAAGGATGTGCGCAATTATCTGGAGTCGGATCTTCTTTCTACCTATAATCCTGTAGATAACTTCCTGTTCAAGTGTGAGGGGAAGTGGGACGGTAAGGATCATATCCGTGCCTTGGCGCGCACGGTGCCTACTGATAATCCTTATTGGGAGGATTGGTTCTATACCTGGTTCCTGGCGATGGTTGACCAGTGGCGTGCTTACAGTCATCGCAAATACGGCAACTCTGTGGCACCACTTCTCATCTCCAAGCAGGGCTACAACAAGAGTACTTTCTGCCGGTCTCTGGTTCCGCCGGAGTTGCAATGGGGGTATAATGATAATCTCGTATTGTCAGAGAAACGGCAGGTGCTTCAGGCGATGTGCCAGTCGCTGGTTATCAACCTGGATGAGTTCAACCAGATTTCTCCTCAGGTGCAGCAGGGATTCCTGAAGAACATCATCCAGTTGCCGAGTGTCAAGATAAAACCTCCGTATGGCAGTCATGTACAGGAATTTCCGAGAATGGCGTCTTTTATCGCTACGAGCAATATGGAGGATATCCTCTCCGATCCTTCCGGTAATCGCCGTTTTCTGGGTGTGGAGCTCACGGGTCCTATCGATGTGAGCCAGCGTCCGAATTATGAACAGCTTTATGCGCAGGCGCTTTCTGCATTACGGGCAGGCGAGAAGACTTATTTTGATGCGGAACAGACCCGGCTGATCATGGCGAACAACAGGAAGTTTGAGGTGGTTTCTCCGGTAGACCAGTATTTCAATCTCTATTTCGACGTGACCGATGATGTCAAGCAGGGTGAGTATCTTACGGCAGCCGAGATATTCCAGGAACTGAAGAGTCACATCGGTTCATCGTTGAAGTTGAGCAATCTCATCACCTTTGGCCGCAAACTTTCTCAGATGCCATCCATTCACCGCAAGCGTTTCAACGACGGCATGCGGTATCTGGTAGTGAGAAAATCGTGATGGATAACGCTAAATCGTGATGGATAGCGTGATGGATTCTTCCGCTTTTCGGAGTATCTATCACGCTATTTAAATATCTGTATATGAGTATGTTAGAGTCTGTAATGTGTGTAAATCGTGATGGGTGATAGATAATTATCTCAAAATGTATTCGCTTCCAATCTTTCCCAGATGGCATCCCGATAGATGAATTTCGATAGCGAACGGATAAAAAATGAAAAATCAGCCAATTGGCAACGGAATGTTGCTGGATGGCTGATTTTCTTATTTAGTATGATAGATTTCTAGTTTCAGACTTTCCTGTCATGGAAATCTGTTGGATTTCTGATACAAATATAGTCAAAAACTCCGAAATATCAAAATGCGTTTTTACTTAATAGAGGCTATGATGCGGGGAGATGGGATTATGCGGTTTGATACAGAGAATAAGCGGTAGGAAATTGCACTATGAAAATGTAGAAGATAATTCTACTCTCATCTTCTCTACATCAAATCTGATGCCATCCCGGTCGATGAATCTGGATAACGAGCCGTCTTCTGCAAGCTCTTTTGGGGTGCCGATGGAGAGATGGTTTTCTTCCATCAGCCAGAGCTGATCGGCAATCTGCAGGGCCAGTTCCACATCATGGGTTGACAATAAGATAGACTTATGCTGCTCGTGGGCAAGGCGACGGAGCATCTGGAGGGTTTCCACCTTGCTCGGAAAGTCGAGGAAGGCGGTAGGCTCATCCAGGATGATGAGGCTGGTTTGCTGAGCCAGCGCTTTGGCAATCATCACCTTCTGGCGCTCGCCATCGCTTAACTCTGTGATAGAACGGGAGGCTAAGTGCTGGATGCCTGTCTGCCGGATGGCTTCATCTACTATCTTTTGATCTGCCGAGGATAAGGTTCCCCAGAAGCCGGTATAGGGAGAACGGCCGATGCCGATGATTTCCTGAACGGATAGTTGGGGAGTATCCATACGGTTAGTGAGAACTACACCTATTTCCTGGGCGAGTTCGCGGGCAGAATAATCGGATAGAGGTTTGTCTTGAATCAGGATTTCTCCATCAAGGGGTGGCTGGAATCCAGATAAGGTGCGGAGCAAGGTAGATTTGCCCACTCCGTTGGCTCCGATGAGACAAGTCAGTTTGTTTCCCTGGAGTGAGGCATGAATAGATGAGGCTACCGCTCTGAGCTGATGCTTCGAGCGATAGCCTATCGTTAGATTCTTGAATGTGATTGTAGTTCCCATCAAAATCTTCTTTCTTCGAAATGTTTATACTGTCGAAGCGGAGATTTACTTGGCAGCCAATACTTCTACCTCTACCAATGCGCCCTTAGGCAACTTCTCTACGGCTACGGCTGAACGAGCTGGGTATGGCTGGCTGAAGAACTCGGCATAAACCTCGTTCATGGCTGCGAAATCGTCCATGCTGTTCAGATATACAGTAGTCTTCACTACGTGAGAAAGGTCGGTACCGGCTGCCTTCAGGATGTTCTGGGCGTTGGTGAGGCTCTGACGAGTCTGCTCCTTGATGCCACCCTCTACGAAATTGCCTGTTGCTGGGTCGATAGGAATCTGACCTGATGCAAATACGAAACCGTTTACTTCGATAGCCTGGCTATATGGACCGATAGCTGCAGGCGCATTGTCTGTGTGAATTGCGTTCATAATTAATTTCCTTTTTCTATTTATTAAATCAATCTGGATGCAAAGATAAGCATTTTTCCCCAAAACTGACCTATTTCGCATCGGAATTTAATAAGTTTTCTTACTATATTCGCTCGGTGTACATCCAAATTGCTTCTTGAAGCTGGTAGAGAAGTGAGACAGGGTGTTGAATCCCGTCATATAGGCAATCTCCGAGATGTTGTACTTGCCTTCCACGATGAGGGTGGCGGCACGATTGAGCTTATAGGTCTTGAAGAAGACGCTTGGATTCTCTCCTGTGAGTCCCTTGACCTTGTAGTAGAGCTTTGTGCGGGAGATGTGCATCAGTTTCGTTACCTTGTTGACATCCAGTTCCGAGTTGGCAAGTTCCTGCTCCATCATATGATAGAGTTCGTCCATGAAGAGTTTATCTTGTGGCGACAGTACTTCCTCCACGTTCTTGTCGGTCTCCGTGGCGTTGGTCAGGATGGTCTTGGTCTTCTCACGGTTGGTGAGTTGCGAGTTGATCATTGCCAGGAGGACCTTTGGGGTGAACGGTTTGGTAACGTAGGCATCTGCTCCACAGTTCAGTCCCTCCACCTGGTTTTCGGTGGTGGTTTTTGCCGTTACCAGGATGACTGGGATATGGCAGAGCTGGATGTCTTGCTTGATTTCCTTGCAGAGTTCATAGCCGCTCATTCCCGGCATCACCACATCGCTGAGGATGAGGCTAGGTTCTTCCTCCCTTGTCGCCTTCAAGGCACTCTCGGCATCGAAACGATAGATGATGCGATAGGATGAAGCCAGGAGGGTGCGAAGATAATGCACCACTTCGGTATCATCATCTACGATGAGTATTTTCGGACGGTTGTCTGTACTGTCGTCTTGACTTATCTTGTCTGCCACCTTCTGACTGTCGTGCAGTGGGAAAGCTTTCTTCTGGTCTTGCTCCAGAGGGGCTTTCTCGTTGGCGGCATAGAGGCTATCCTCGGTAGGCAGGGTAACGGTGAAGATGGCTCCCTGACAGTCTTTGCGATTGCCCGCCTTTAGATTGCCATGGTGAAGTACGGCCAGGCTGCGGGCATAGTAGAGTCCGATGCCTGTACCCCAGTTGATAGTGCCTGTAGACTGGTTGTTCAACTGATAATATCGCTTGAAGATATTCTCCACCTCATTCTGTGGGATTCCTTTGCCTGTATCTGCTACCGTGATGGTGATGATCTGTTCACCCTTGTTAGTGGTACCGGTGTCGAAAGAAACATCTATCTTACCGCCACGAGGGGTAAACTTCATAGCGTTGGACATCAGGTTGTTGATAATCTTTTCCAGTTTGTCGGAATCCAGAAGCATCAGGTAGGAACCTTCCAGTCCGTGACAGTTCAAGGTGATTCCTTTCTCCTCGGTATTCACGATGAAGAGGTCCATGATGCGCTTCATCTCGGAGATAATGTCGGTTTGCTTGACGTGCAAGCGGAGTGTGTCGTTCTCCAGCTTGTTGAAGTCGAGCAACTGGTTGACGAGTCTCAGCATTCTATCCACGCTTCGGCTGATGATGTTCAACAGCAACTTGTCGTGCTTGTTGATGCTTTCACTTTCGCAGAGTTGTTCCACTGGTCCAGAAATCATGGTGAGTGGTGTTCGGAACTCATGCGATATGTTGGCGAAGAAACTCATGTTCATCTTGTTGATGCGCTGTTCCTGCTCCTTCTCATCCTTAGCCTTTTGAACCATGTTCTTCTCGATGCTGATGCGCATCTTCTGCCGATAGATTACGAAGCCGACGCCCCCTATTATAATAAGGTATAGGCACCATGCCCACCAAGAGTTCCAAGGCTCAGGGGCGATGCTTACCAGTATGCTTTTTTCGGCGATGATATTGTCGGATCCATTGCCTACCATCTTTACCTTGAAGGTATAGTTGCCGGCAGGCAGGTTAGAGTAGTACGCCTCGTTGTTATTGCCGGCATCAATCCATGTATTGTCGAATCCAGCCATTTGGTAGAAGTAATGGATGCGCTTGTAGTCGCTGTAGTCGATGGCAGAAAAGGCGATGCTGAAGCTGTTTTGTTTGTAGCTGAGGTGGATATGGGGTGATTCTTCCATACTCTCCTTGATACATCCATTCTTGCCAGGAAGCATAATCTCATTATGTACCTTGAGTGTTTCGAAAAGCAGACTTATCTGCTGGTTCGTGTTTACGTCTTGTGGATTGAAGATGGTAAGTCCCTGGGTACCGCCGAAGATGAGAGTTCCATCTGATAGCTTGCACGATGCCCTATCGTAGAATTGGAAGCCTTTCACACCGTCAGCCTCGTTGTAGGTGGTTACCTTTTCTGTTTTTCCATCTATCTTGTTGAGTCCATACATCGTACTAACCCAAATGTTTCCATCTCTATCTTCCTCGATGCTGGAAATGTCGGAGCAGGAGATTCCTGCTATGGTGGTCAGCTTGTGGCTCTTTGCTTCATACTTCAAGAGTCCGTTGGTGACTGTACCCAACCAGATGTTGCCCTTGCGGTCTTGATAGTTCTTGGTAGGGATATACACACTTCGCTTGATGCACTTCTTCCAGTCATCCGGATTCACCTTAAACTCTTGGACATCGAAGTTGTTTCCATTCATTTCCAGGATAGGTTTGTAGAAGGCAGATATGAGCATGTTGCCATTCTGTAAGCGCATGATGCTGGGAATGAAGCAGAAAGTGGTAGGGAAGAGTTGTTTTTTGGTCATCTCTCCACTTTGTGCTGAAATGCAGTAGATGTTGACGGATGCCGTGGATACCCAGATGTTACCCTTTGCATCCTGGCTGATGTCCATAGGCATGAAGCAAGGGTAGGAGGCTACCTTGTTGAGATGGTTGCCATCGTATTGGCATTTTGCCACATGGTCGCCATTGGCTAGCCATAGATGATTGCTGCTATCCACAAAGATGTTGGTGGCGGCATTCTTCCTGTTGCCGTTGCTGTAGGAAACCATCGGTATGTCCTTGAGTTGCTGGGTTTGCAAGTCATACATATAGAGTCCGTTCTTCTTGGTAGAAATCCAAAGGTGATGATTCCTGTCGGTGGCTACGGAGAGTACGGGCTGTTTGCCGATGGCACGTTGAAGGGCAGGCATGCTATTAAACATATCCTTGTATCTGTAGATGGTTTTTACGCCATCGTCTTCAGAACCGAGCCAAAGGTTGCCCTTGGAATCGGTTAACATCTTGTTGACTTGCATATCTGGCACTTCGAATGGGAAATTCTTGTCGCTTTGTGGCAGGATAGTTTCCTCCTGGGCATTGAAATAGAGTAATCCGTGCTTGGTGGTGCTAAGCAGAAGATTGCCTTTTTCACCATACGGATGGATGCCGCTGACCATATCGTTGGGGATTTGCAAGCCTTGCAAGGCTGCAGGGAGCTGCTGCCATTTCCGGGTGTCCGTATCAAAGAGTTGCATTCCATTGTAGCCAGAGATGTAGAGCTGATGCCCATCGAGGAGAAAAGAGGCGATGGGATAACTCTGTACCGGGTTTGGGGCGATAAGTTTGAGATCTCGGGTGCGATATCCCTTGACAGAGTAAGAGGTAACAATCCACAACACATCTTTCCGGTCTATATGGCAAGAGAAGTTATAGCAGTTCTTCTCCACCATCTTGGAGAGCCTGGTGATGGCTTTGTTGTTTTTTTCGTCATATTGATACAGGTCTGTTATCGTGAAGAAGAAGATTCTTCCCTCCTTGTCTTCCAGGATTTTTTCGATGTTCTTGTTTGCGCTGTTGATACTAACTCGTTTGAAATTGCCATTGGCCTGGTATAGGCATACGCCATTGACGGTGGCTACCCAGAGTCGGTTGTGGGAGTCACGATAAATGTCGGTAATATTGTTGTCGGGCAATCCCAGTGAATCGTCCACGCAGTAGTATTGGTGATACTGGTTGCCATCATACTTGTTGAGACCACGGAAGGTACCTATCCAGATTTGTCCGTATTTGTCTTCGCAGATGCTCTTCACCTTTTGGTTGGAGATATGTTCAGACAGGACGAGGTTCTTCTCGGGTGAAGAGACTTCGGGAATGTCTTTCTGGTCCTGGCAAGCAGTAAGAAGAAGGGTTGCCAAGAGAATGAGTGCGTCATAAAATACCTTTGTTCGTTTCATAATCGATGGTTTTGATAGTTACTACAAAAGTACTATAAAACCTTGATATATACAAGGTTTATAAGACTTTTTAAACAAATAAGCAAGTTTTTGAACATATAGAAAACCCCATTTTGAACAAAAATGTAACACAAGAAAACAAGTTAGAAAAAGATGTATGATAAAAAGCAATACCTTTGCAGCCGTAAACAATTAACAGATTTACAAGAATATAAGCTTAACTAAAAAAGTATTATCTTTAATGAGAAAAATCTATGAGAAAAATGAATGATTACAGAAGATTCCTAACCTTCGTGTTCTTATTGATGATTTCCGGTTCTGCTGCCTTGGCGCAGGAACTGATGAAAGTCGCTGGTCTCGTAGTTGACCAAAATGCCGACCCTTTGATTGGTGTTACCGTGCGTGTGCAGGGAGACAACAAGGGTGGTACAGTAACTGATATGGATGGTAACTTTACAATCCAGGTGCAAAAAGGTAAGACCCTTGTCTTCTCTTATCTTGGCTATAAGAATAAAGAGGTATTAGCCAACTCTTCCAAGCTCAAGATTACATTGCAGGAAGACAACAAGGTACTCGACGATGTGGTGGTTGTAGGCTATGGCGTTCAGAAGAAGAGTTCTGTAACAGGTGCCATCTCTCAGGTGAAGAAAGAGGATATGGAGAATCGAACCATCACCAATGCCAAGTCTGCTCTTCAGGGTAAGACCGCAGGTGTGCAGATTGTTTCTTCTTCGGCTCGTCCGGGTGCATCACCAACCGTTCGTATCCGTGGTTTCTCTTCCAATGGTTCTTCCGACCCTCTCTACGTAGTAGATGGTGTACGCCTAAGCGATATTAGTGGTATCGATCCTAATGACATAGCATCTATGGAAGTGTTGAAGGATGCCGCTTCTGCTGCCATATATGGTGCAGAGGCTGGTAATGGCGTGGTTCTCATTACTACGAAGAAGGGTTCTGTGGGTAATGGAAAGATAACATATGATTTCCAATATGCCATCGAATCGCTTGCTAAAAAGCCTAAGTTGCTCAATGCTGAAGAATATATCCAATATATGAAAGAAGGTAAGACCTTTACAGAGGATTATCTCTTGAAAAATTGGGATGGTACAACCAATACCTCTTGGGTAGATGCCATCTATGGCAAGGGTAAGATGCAGAAGCACAACCTGGGCTTTACGGGTGGTAACCAAAATGGCAACTACTATCTTTCGCTTACTTATCTTGATAATGATGGTATGGTAAAAGGTTGTAATGACCTCTATCGTCGTCTCACCGCTACCATCAATGCTGAATATCAGATCAAGTCATGGTTGAAGGTGGGCACTACTAACCAGATTGAAAAATATAACGCCCGTTCTGTGTCAGAGGGTTCTGAGTATGGTTCTATGATGGCAGCTGTGCTTTCTATGGATCCATTGACCCCTGTTGCATACGAGGGTGGAAACTTGCCTGCTCATATTGCTAATGCCTTGGCAAGCGGAAAGCATCTCCTGACCAATGCGGCTGGTAACTACTATGGTGTGTCTGCTTTCTATGCAGGTGAGCAGTTCAACCCATTCGTGATGCGTGACAATAGCATATCCCGCAACAGTGGATTCAATGTGAATGGTTCCATCTATGCAGATTTCAAGCCTATCAAGGATCTTGTGATTACTTCTCGCTTCGGTTATCGCTTGTCGGGTACCCGCAGTTCTTCCACTTCACTTCCTTTCTATGGAAATGCAACGCAAAGCCGTGATTATGTAGATCAGAGTGCATCTTCTTCTACCTCTATCTATTATCAGTGGGAAAACTTTGCCAACTATATGAAGAAACTCGGCGACCATACCGTGAATGCCATGGTTGGTATGTCTTTCCAGGAATCTACCTACGATTTCGTGCAGGGTGGTTTGCAGGCTAATGGTGAAGATGCTGTCAAGAAGAACAATCCATTGTTCTATTATCTGAATTTCGCATCCGCTTCTGCTACCAAGTCTGTGGGTGGTGAGAAAACCCGCTCAGCCAAGTATTCTTACTTTGGTCGTTTGAGCTACGATTATAAAAACCGTTATTATCTGCAGGCTTCCCTCCGTGCAGATGCTGCCGACTTGTCTAAGCTTCCGGCTACCAATCGTTGGGGATATTTCCCAGCTGTGTCTGGAGGTTGGACCATTTCTGAGGAAAAGTTCTTCGAGCCTTTAAGAGATGTTGTGGCTAGCTTGAAGTTGCGTGCCAGCTGGGGCCAGAATGGTAGCTTGGCTGCCTTGAGTGGCTATGCCTACAGCACCGATATGGCGCAGGGTAGCTTTTATCCGTTAGTTCCTGGTAATAATTATACAACGTCTGTCAGTCCATCTAGTATGGGTAACGATAAGCTGAAGTGGGAAACATCTGAGCAGACCGACTTGGGTATCGATGCGCTCCTCTTCGCTGGCAGAATGAACTTCAGCATGGACTATTTCGTGAAGAAGACCAAGGACTTGCTCGTAAGCGGCACCACTCCATCTCTGGTTATCGGCGGCACCACATCTCCTATCAATGCTGGTAACGTAAGCAACAAGGGATTTGAGTTTGAACTCGGTTGGAGAGACAACATCGGTGATTTCAGCTACAGCGTACGCGGCAACCTCGCTACCTTGAAGAATGAGGTTACTTATCTCGACCCATCCTTGACCCGTTTGCAGGGTACTACCTTTATGAATGTGCCTCTCACATACTTCGAAAAGGGTTATCCTGTGTATTACTTCCGCGGCTATCAGTTTACAGGCATAGACCCAAAGACAGGTGATCCAACTTTTGCCGACCTGAACGATAGTGGTGATCTGACCGATGATGACAAGATGGACTTGGGCAGTGCCATTCCAGACTTCACCTATGGTATCACCTTGACCGCAGCTTACAAAGGCTTCGACTTGGCAGTATTTGGTTCTGGTGCATCAGGCAACAAGATATTCAACTGCATCAACCGTACCGACTACCCTATGGTCAACAAGATGAAGGAACTCTTCTATGACGACCGTTGGACGGAGAGCAATCCTAATGGTAGCAAGCCACGTGCTGGTGCCAACAATATGGACAAGTATGCTACATCCAGTGCAATGGTATATGATGGATCTTATTTCAAGATTAAGCAGATCCAGTTGGGCTACAGCTTGCCGAAGACCCTTCTCAAGAAGGTGGCAATCAGTAACTTGCGTCTCTATGTATCTCTCGATGACTTCTTCACCATCACCAAGTACCCAGGATTCGACCCTGAGGTTTCTACCAATGATGTAGTGGGTATGGGTATCGACAAAGGCGGTTATCCAACCTCAAGGAAGGTAGTGATGGGCTTCAACTTGGAGTTCTAAGGTCTGGAGGTTCATATAACTAACACTATACATAATATATAATAACATTAGGAAATTATGAAAAAGAATATCATATATAGTCTGCTTCTCGTTGTGGCAGTGTTATTTGCCGGTTGTGAAGACAGACTCGATATAGCAAAGCATGGCAATATGGGTGGTCAGGATGATTTCTACAAGACCAATGAGCAGACCGAGCAGGCGGTGGCTGCCATGTATAGCCGTGTGAAGGGATTGTATTTTACTTGGTTCTTTACCAAGAATCTGCTTTCGGATGATGCTTGGTGTGGCGGTGGTAATCGAGGCGACAACAACTCACACGAGCAGTTGAATGAATATACCTTCGATTCTAGCAACAGTAATATCGAGGGCCTGTTCTCGGGTCTCTATGGTGTCATCTATCAGTCAAACCTCGTCATAGAGAAGGTGGCTAATGATACGGAAGTCAAGAAGCGTGCCATAGCCGAGGCTTATTTCTTCCGTGCCTGGGCTAACTTCGAGCTGGTTACCCTTTGGGGCACAGCTCCATTGGTAGATCATCTCTTGGCTACAGGTGAGTACCGTCAGCCAAACAGTACTCCAGAGGCACTTTGGGCTGCTGTGGAGGCAGACTTGAAAGAGGCTATCGGCATGAATGCCTTGCCTTCCAAGAAGAACAAGGACGATCAGGAGACGGGTATGCGTGTTACCCAGGAAGTGGCAAAGGCTTATCTGGGTAAAGCTTATCTCTTCCAGAAAAAGTATCAGGAGGCAGCATCCGCACTCAATGAGGTGGTGGATTCCAAGAAGTACGACCTCTTCCGTGGCGACTATGACATGCAGTTTCATGCCGTCAACAACAACAACTGTGAGTCTATGCTCGAATTGCAGTGGCGTAACGACCAGGAGCAGGCTTGGAGCCAGTTTGATATGACCTTCCTGATGCAGGGATGGCGTACCGGTAATATGACGCTCGAAGGCAAGGCTGCTAACGAAGTGGCACAGGGAACCTACGGCTTCTTGAATCCTCGCAAGTCTCTCTATGAGGCATTTGTAAAAGCAGAGGGCGAGAATGGATATCGTTTGCAGAAGACTCTGCTCAACAGTGATCAGATGGCAGCATACGGCGTGAAGTTGAATCCTGGTCAGAACATCTATGGATGTGAAGGCTACCTCTTCTTCAAGAACCGCATATTGAAGAGTGACAACATCATGGATGCCTCATACTTCCAGGGATTTCAATATACCGACCGAAAGATTATGCGTTATGCCGAAGTTCTTCTCCTGGCTGCCGAGGCAAACCTGGAGGCTGGCAACACAGACGTAGCGCTGAAAGATATCAATGAGATTCGTATCCGTGCCAAGGAAACTCCATTGACTAGCGTTACCTTGGACGACATCAAGACGGAGAAGCGCTTGGAACTCTGTCTGGAAAGTACCCGATTCCAGGACTTGGTACGTTGGGGTGATGCCAAGAATGCCTTGGCTTCACAGGGCAAGGAAATCCCTAACTACTCTTCCAAGGGCGTAAGTTGGGATTTCTCCAATTCTACTTTCGGATTCCAAGACAAGCACATGTTGCTTCCTATTCCTTTGAAGGAAAGAGAATTGAATCCTAATATCCAGCAGAATACGGGATGGTAATCTTCTAATTAACTGATATTTAAAAGATATTGATATGAAAAAATATATAGGTTCAATATTAAGTCTGTTTATTGCAGGGCTGTGTTTCACAGCCTGCGATAACGATGCTCTTGATGGTATGCAGGGGGTATATGCAGATATGCAGAGTTATACATCGCAAGAGGCTACCGTGCAGCCTACCACTAAGTTAAAGAAAGGCGTGAAGGCGCTCAATGTAGATATAAAAGATGTAAAGGGAACTGCCATTCAGATTAGTTTTGGCAGTACCGAGTGGATTCTTCCTGCTGCCTCTTATGCCGTAGCTGAGACCGTGGCTAACAAAACCTGTGTGGTCAAGGTGAATGGTGAGGCAATGAAGAGTGGCGACATCGACGTATCTCTTATCGGGGGCAAGTATTACCTGAACGGTTTGTTTGCCAATGCCGCTGGTCAGCGAGTGAAGTTGAATTATGTAGGAGAGCTTGCCTTCGTTGTGGGACAGGATGACCCAGAAGCATCGGGCTATACTCTTACTATCGCTCCAACTCAGATTGTCGATTGGTCAACAGGTGCTCCTGTCGTCGTGAATCCTAATGCTACCAAGTATATCATCTCTATCAACAATCCGGCAGGTCAGCCTGCTGCTTATCTGGAGGCCGTGAATGCCAATCAGCTCGGTAATACAGACTTGGCTGGTGAATATACCATTCAAGAGAATGCTTCAGAGCCTTGGTTGATGGGCAATGGTTTTGCTTTCCCTCAATACGGTTTCATGGGTGGTAGTTTCTTCGTGGATGAGGCTGGTGTCGCACAATACATCAAGGCTGGTAAGATCATCATCTCTACCGCTAAGGATGCAGAGGGACAAGACTTATTCTCATTCGAGGGCGCTGACCTTGATACCCAGAGTGGTGTGGATGGATCGGCTGGCAAGGGATCGTTTAAGATTAAGTTTGCTGCCATCGCCAAGTAACAAGTAATAAATATAAAAAATAAAACGTTATATTCAATGAAAAGATTTTCGTTATTAGCAATTACATTGTGTGCTATTTGTGGCTCTGCCTTCGGACAGCAAGCCTTGTTCGGAGGGCAGATGCCTCTCTCTCCTGAAATTCATGCAGACAAGACCGTTACTTTCCGCTGCATGGCACCCGGGGCTCAAAAAGTGCAGATAACAGGTGATTTCTTGCCAACCAAGAAAATAGATACCCCGATGGGTAAGTATGATATGCCTGGAGTAGCCGATTTGAAGAAGGATGAGAAGGGGGTGTGGTCTTTTACTACCACTGCTCCTTTGGCACCAGAGCTTTATAGCTATACAATGATGGTGGATGGCGCCAGTGTTACCGACCATCTCAACGTCTATACCGTGCGTGACATCGCCAACGTTTCCAACTATTTCTTGGTAGGCGGAGGGAAGGCAGATCTCTACAAGGTCAACAAGGTTGCGCATGGAACCGTATCAAAGGTCTGGTATGATGATGCCAAAGCTGGCCTTACTCGCCGTATGACAGTATATACTCCTGCAGGTTACGAGACCAGCAAGCAGAAATATCCTGTGCTTTATCTCTTGCATGGTATCGGTGGCGACGAGGAAGCGTGGATGGATTTGGGACGTGCTTCGCAAATTCTCGATAACCTCATTGCGCAAGGCAAGGCGAAGCCAATGATCGTTGTCATGACCAATGGCAATATCTCTCAGGAGGCAGCTCCTGGACAGACTTCGGATAATCTGATAGTCCCTACATTGGGATTGCCTAAGACCATGGAGGGCTCTTTCGAGGCATCTTTCCCTGAGGTAGTGAAGTTCATGGATAGTCGCTATCGTACCATCGCCAATACTCAAGGTCGTGCCATAGCAGGTCTTTCGATGGGTGGTTTCCATTCGTTCTATATTTCTATCAACAATCCTAAGACCTTTGGTTATGTAGGTTTGTTCTCCGCAGCCATCGGCAAGGAGCAGAGGAGTGGTGGTGCCAACGAGTATATCTACGACAATGTGGATGATAAGTTGGCTAACCTCTTTGCAGCCAAGCCAAAGCTCTTCTGGATAGGTATAGGTAATTCCGATTTCCTCTACAAGGACAACACCGCTTTGCGAAAGAAACTGGATAGCAAGGGATACAAATATACCTATATGGAAACTGACGGGGGACATATTTGGCGAAATTGGAGAATCTATCTCACCGAATTTGTTCAAAAAATATTCTAATAATTAGCAGGAAGGTCTTCTAAATCTTAGGAGACCTTCTATAGAATGAGACTAACAATAATCAAAAAATTGATAACAATGAAAAAAATTACATTCTTGGCAACTGCCTTGCTGATGAGTCTTGGCAGTTTTGCCCAACAGGCATTGTTTGATAATGTTCCTGTTATCTCACCTGAGGTGAACGCCAACCATACCGTAACTTTCCGCTTGAAGGCTCCTAATGCCCAAAAGGTGCAGGTTACTGGTGATTTCCTGGCACCGAAAACCATTGATACACCAATGGGAAAGTATGATGCTCCTGGAGTAGCTGATATGACAAAAGATGAAAAGGGTGTTTGGACTTTTACCAGCCAAATGCTTTCACCTGAGTTGTATTCTTACAATTTACTTTTGGATGGAGTGAAGATCGTTGACCCGGGAAGCGTGTATATCACTCGTGATATTACCTCAGAAACCAACATATTCATTCTTTCAGACAAGAAAGGTGATTGTGGTGACCTCTATACCGTTAACGAAGTGCCTCACGGAAATGTGTCTAAGGTTTGGTATGATAGTCCTACGCTCAAGATGCAGCGCCGTATGACGGTCTATACTCCAGCTGGTTATGACAAAGGCAAGGATTATCCTGTACTCTATCTGCTCCATGGCGCAGGTGGCGACGAGGATGCCTGGACTACTTTAGGACGTGCACAGCATATTCTTGATAATTTGATTGCCACAGGTAAGGCTAAGCCTATGGTCGTGGTGATGACCAATGGCAATCCTAATTGCCAGGCTGCTCCAGGTGAGTGGTCAGCAGGTCAATACATTCCTTCTTTCTATGGCTATCAGGGTGCCAAGCCAGCTGCCACCATGGATGAGAGTTTCCCTGATGTGATGAATTATGTGGAGAGCCACTACAAGGTTGCTAAAGACAAGGCTCATCGTGCCATCTGTGGACTCTCTATGGGCGGTGGGCATTCTTTCGATATCTCTCGTCGTTTCCCTACCAAGTTTGATTACATCGGACTCTTCTCTGCAGGTTTGCATGTGGGTACTACTGGCGATTTCCGTAGTGACTTCTACAAGCAGTTGCAGGGTAACGAGGAGGCAAAGACTCAGTTGGCTACTCTGTTTAAGAACAAACCAAAGTTGTATTGGATTGGTATGGGCAAGACCGATTTCCTCTACAAGAGCAGTGCAGACTTGCGTCGCTACTTCGATGAGAAGGGGTATAAATATACCTATTTGGAGACGGAAGGTGGACACATCTGGCGTAATTGGCGTGTGTATCTTACAGAGTTCGCACAGAAGATTTTCAAATGATAAAATAAGTTTTTCAAGTAATAGTTTTACAAAACATAAAAAATAAGGTATAGACAATGATAAAACAGATTTTAGTTTCTTCATGTGTGCTTTTTTCTGCGACTTTCGTAGTGCAAGCACAGAACCCAAAGTTGGGTGTGTCTCCTATCCAGGATGTCATCAATGCGATGACTCTCGATGAGAAGATTCAGTTGGTGGTAGGTTCTACGGGTAAGTATGAGAGCCAGATGGAGGCTACCATTGGTAACCAAGGTCAGTTGGTACAGGGTGCCGCAGGTCAGGTGAATGGTATTGAGCGTCTGGGCATTCCTGCTACGGTTGTAGCCGATGGTCCTGCTGGACTTCGCATCGACCCTAAGCGCAAGGATACCGACAAGACGTTCTACTGTACCCACTTCCCTGTGGCTACTGTGATGAGCTCTACCTGGAACAAAGACTTGGTGTATTCCGTAGGTACCTCTATGGGAGACGAGGTGAAGCATTATGGCGTAGATGTCTTGTTGGCACCTGCTACCAATATTATGCGTAATCCTCTTTGTGGCCGTAACTTTGAGTATTATTCAGAAGATCCATTGTTGGCTGGTACCATTTGTGCTGCTATGGTGAATGGTATCGAGAGCAACGATGTCGGTACTTCGTTGAAGCACTTCGCACTGAACAACCAGGAGACCAATCGTACTCGTAACAATGTTATCGGTAATCCACGTACTTTCCGTGAGATTTACCTGAAACCTTTCGAAATCGTTGTCAAGGAGGCTCAGCCTTGGACGGTGATGACTTCTTACAATCTCATCAATGGTACAATGTCTAGCGAGCGTTGTGACTTGATAACAGAGATTCTTCGCCATGAGTGGGGATTCAAGGGTATGGTGATGACCGATTGGTTTGGTGGTCTTAGCGCAGCTGCCCAGATGGAAGCGGGTAACGACCTTTTGATGCCAGGTAAGGCAGACCAGGTGAAGGAGATTCGCAAGGCTGTGCTCAATGGTCGCCTGTCGATGGAAATCCTCGACCGCAATGTACGCCATATCTTGGAGTATATCATGCAGACTCCTCGTTTCAAGCAGTATGTTGCTGACAACAACCCTGATTTGAAGGGCCATGCTTTGGTGGCTCGCAATGCCGCTACCGAGGGAATGGTGTTGTTGAAGAACAACAAGAATGTATTGCCACTCGTTCAGAAGATTAAGAACATTGCCCTCTTCGGCAATACTTCTTATGATTTCATAGCTGGTGGTACTGGTTCTGGCAATGTTAACCATGCTTATGTGGTAAGTTTGTTGGATGGTTTGAAGAATGCTGGCTATCAGGTGGATGGCGACATCCAGAAGGCATACATAGAGTATGCTCCAAAGGCAAAGGCAAACTTGCCAAAGCCAAAGAATCCTTTGGAGGCTTTCTTGCCTGGTCACTTCATCCCTGAGATGAGCCTTGCTGAATTGAATATGTCTGCTGCCGTCAAGAACAATGATATGGCAATCATCACTATTGGTAAGTCATCTGGTGAGTTCCTGGATCGAAAGATTTCTGATAGCTTCAATCTCACCAAGGAGGAGAAGGATATGATTTCTGGCGTTTGCAACGCTTTCCATAAGGCTGGTAAGAAGGTGGTTGTCATCTTGAATGTTTGCGGCGTTGTTGAGACCAAGAGTTGGATTGGTGGCCCTGATGCTGTATTGTTGTCTTGGTTGCCTGGTCAGGAGGGTGGTAACTGTGTTGCTGATATCTTGTCGGGTAAGGAGAATCCTTCTGGTCGTCTTCCTATGACATGGCCTGTAAGTTATAACGATGTTCCTTCTAAGGCTGATTTCCCTAACCCTGAGACTGTCAAGGTTGACGATGTGCTTGGTATGTTTATGGGCAAGGGCATCGGTAGCAAGGGTGACGTGAAGAATGTGGATTACACCGAATATAATGATGGTGTTTATGTAGGTTATCGTTATTACCAGACTAAGAAAGTGCCTGTATCTTATCCTTTTGGTTATGGTATGAGTTATACTACCTTTAAGTATGGCAAACCTGCGGTAACGAAGGATGCACAGGGCAATATCAAGGTTCTGGTGACTGTGAAGAATGCTGGTAAGGTAGCTGGTAAGGAAGTGGTTCAGGTATATGTGGCTGCTCCTGGCAAGGATATGGATAAACCAGCAAGGGAACTTCGTGGTTACGCCAAGACTAAGAATTTGCAGCCTGGTGAGTCGGAGTCAGTTACTATCGACATCCCATACAAGAACTTGGCTTCTTTCAATGAGATTGATAGTCAGTGGCAGGTTGAGGCTGGTGATTACAAGGTGATGGTGGCAAAGAATGCTGCCGACCTCAAGCCTCTTACTACCGTGATTACTGAGGAAGCTGGTGTAACCGAGAAGGTTCGCCCTTGCTTGCTCAAGGAAGTAAAGTAGTTCTATTAAAGATCAAGCTCAATCATAAAAGAACTTGATGGTAATAAAGAGCTTAATGAGATATAAAAAGAGGGTGCGCTATCAACTGACGGCGCACCCTCTTTTTATTTTTTATGGATTTTTGTAAGTCTCTTCACTTATACAATCCAGAGATGGAAGCCTTTCTGTTCCAAGGCTTCCTTGATTTCCTTGACATGTGCAGAATCGCGGGTCTCCATGGTGAGTCGGAGTACGCAGGCATTCACCTTGTTGCGATTGGCAGAACGGTCGTGATGAACTCCCGTGATGTTGCCTCCCAGGCTTGCGATGACGGATGCTACCTCAACCAATTCGCCCGGCTTGTCGTCCAGCTCCATCTCGATGGTACAGAGACGTCCGCTCTTCACCAATCCACGGTTGATGACACGGTTCAGGATGGTTACGTCGATGTTACCGCCGCTCACCACGCAGATGGTTTTCTTTCCCTTGACTGGTACCTTGTTGTACATCACGGCTGCCACGCTAGCTGCACCAGCGCCTTCGGCTACCATCTTCTCACTCTCTATGAGTTTCAGGATGGCTGCACAGATCTCATCCTCGCTCACGGTAACAATTTCGTCCACGTAGTTGGAGCAGGTCTCGAAGGTGAGTTTTCCCGGTTCCTTTACGGCAATGCCATCGGCTACGGTAGCTACGGATGGTAATCTTTCCTGCTTGTGGTCGTGGAGACTCTGAATCATACTGGCTGCTCCCTCTGCCTGAACACCATAAACCTTGACATTAGGATTTAATGACTTGATGGCAAAGGCGATACCAGAAATCAAACCGCCACCACCAACAGGTACAACTACAGCATCTACATCAGGTAACTGGTCGAGAAGTTCCAGTCCGATGGTTCCCTGACCGGCAATCACATGTTCATCATCGAACGGATGAACGAAGGTGTAGCCACATTCATCTTTCAGTTCCAATGCCTTCTGGTATGCGTCATCATAGACTCCAGGCACCAGGCAAACCTCGGCACCCAGTCGCTTGGTAGCTTCTACCTTCGAGATAGGAGCACCTTCTGGCAGACAGATGAGGCTCTTTACTCCCATAGCGGTAGCCCCGAGTGCCACACCTTGCGCATGGTTGCCAGCCGAACAAGCTATCACTCCCTTCGCCTTCTCTTCTTCGGTGAGTTGTGAAATCTTATAGTAGGCACCACGTATTTTAAACGAACCCGTCTTCTGAAGGCATTCCGGCTTCAGATATACATCACTCTCTGGGTTGATTCTTGGTGTACGAACCAGCTCAGTTTTTCTGATCACTTGGCTCAGCACGAAGCGAGCCTTATAGAAATTATCTAGTTGTAACATAACTGCTGATATGCTTTTGTGTCTGTTGTTACAACAGGATTTGTCATCCTGTCTGATTATTTCTGCAAAGATACTTTAATTTGAAGAAATCACAAAATAAATTGATTTAATTTTTGTTTATGCGATAATAATGTGTAATTTTGTCGCCATGATAAAGAAAACCATTATAAAGCAATGGCGATATCATGCTGTTTATGGCGGGTATGCATCTGGCAATCTTCTCTCCCAAGACCGGTAAGCTGAAGGAGCTGAAGGTGGCGGGAATGCCTCATAATGGCAATATGGACCCTGCTTTTGTAAGGCAGGATTCGTATGGCTATCTGTGGTTGGGCACGATGCGGGATGGACTTTATTTCATGGATATGAAGAAGCAGTATATGCGCCGTGTGAATCTATTGTTGAGCGATGAGCATATAGAAGCGATGTTAGAAGATGCCAACCGGCAGGTCTGAGTTACCACGATGAGAAATGCCTTCTTCTTGACGCATGCCAACAAAACCTTCCTGATGAGCAGTCTTCTATCGGCTAGCCAGGATCAGGATGACTGGCAGTTCTATGCCAATTCTGTTTGTCTTTCTCCTGACGGTAGTGTTGTGTTTGGCAGTTCTGACGGTTGTAAGTTCATGCCTCCTCAGGCTATGAATACTGATTTCCTGCGAACCTATGTTGGTACCCATGCCAGCAAGATGCTCAATATCTTTGGTTTGGAGGTGAAGAATCAAGAAGGTAAGGTGCTTGCCGTTACCGATGAAGTTTCGCGTTTGAGCCGTTATACTTTTACTTATGATGAGAACGACTTGAAGTTTAGTTTCTATTATCCTTCCTTCAGTCGTCGCTCGGCATTGATGTGTCAGTATCGGTTAGAGGGCTATGATAAGGATTGGCAGGCACCTACTTACGAATGTGTGGCTCATTATTCCAATCTGGCACCAGGTAAATACACCTTCCATCTGCGATTGATTTCTTCCATGAACCGTCCTGCATTGGCAGAGCGTAAGATAGAGATTATCATCAAGCCGGCTCCTTGGTGGTCGTCAGCGGCATGGTTGCTCTATTTTGGTATCATCGTTTTCGTGCTCTATACTTTCAACAGGCTCTATCTGAAGGCCCGTACCAATCATCTTCGTCTTCTGCAAGAACAGCGTGAAACAGAGCGCGAGAAGCGTGCCAAGGAGATGAATATGAAATTCTTTGCCAATATCTCGCACGAATTTCGTAACCCTCTCACCATCATTGCCGGTCCGCTGATGATGCTGAATGCCGACAAGGCTTTGCCCGATTCGGTGCATCGCATCCTGAATCATGTCTGTATAAGTGTGAATAGAATGCTGAGGCTTATCGACCAGATGCTCGACTTTAACCAGCTGGAGACCGATGAGCTGCGCCTTAGGGTTGAAGAGGTTGATGCTGCGAAAGAGTTGCGCCAGCAGGTAGCTTCCTTTGAAGAATCTGCCAGGGTGAAAGGCATTAAACTGGAACTGGTCATCAAGCAAGGTAACTACCTGATGTGGCTGGATGGTGATAAGGTGGAGAAAATCATGGGCAATCTTTTTACCAATGCCTTGAAGCATACTTCGCCTGGCGGTGTAATCAGAATAAGTGCCCATGTTGACGATGATATTCTGAAGGTATCTGTCTTCAATAGTGGCAAATTGATGGCTGAGGATAGGATGCAGGATGTTTTCAAGCGCTATTACCAGCTGGCTGATTCGCAGGATTCTGATCTGTATGGTTGGGGTACGGGTATCGGACTCTATTATGTAAAGCGTCTGGTAGAACTTCATCATGGTTCTGTTAGGGTGAACCGGAAGTTTATGGATGAATTATACGGATGGATGGAAAAACGTTCTGCGGAGCAGGATTTGAATGTGGCTACCGTGTGTCGCGACATGCTGATCAGTCCGGCGAAGTTTAATTACAAGATAAAGGAACTCACTGGCGAGACACCTGGTATCTTCTTCCGTAAGTATAAGCTCAACAAAGCAGCAGCTTGGCTGCGTGAAGGCAAGTACAGTATTTCTGAAATAGCCGTGTTGACTGGTTTTAGTACTGCGGCTCATTTCTCTGTAGCTTTTAAGAAGCAGTTCGGTGTTTCGCCGAGTGAATACCTATAGGCTCAATTGCTTGAGTATGTCTCGCCAAGCGAGTTCCAGCGTTTTCGCATCTTTTTTTGGATTGCCTATGTCTTGTTTGTGTCATTGATATTTATTTTTGGCACTCAAATTCATCCTATGCAGAACACATATTCTGCATGCTAAAATGATTTGACCTAGCAAAGGTAGGGCTTTTCCATTGGGAGGTGTTTCGATTTTATATAATTGTTTTTCGAAAATCTATAAAAATGCTGGATAATAGCGAAAAAATACCTGATAGTAACGAATTTTCCAATAGAGAATAACAAGAAATCCCCCAAAGTAGGGGGATTTCTTGAAATATGAATGATTCGAACTTTATGAGTGAAGAAGTGGTAGAATTTACATGTTGAAGTGTTCGAGAGCAGCTGCCACACCGTCTTCTTCATTCGATAAAGTTACGTAGTCGGCCTCGGCTCTAACCTCTGGTGCAGCATTCTCCATAGCCACTCCCATGCCTGCAAGCTTCAGCATGCTGAGGTCGTTGTAGCCATCGCCAAAGGCAATCATATCGGCAGGGGTGAGGTTGATTTTCGTTAAGAGACGACTCAGTGACTTAGCCTTGTCGATACCCTTAGGTACCAGTTCCAGGAAGAAAGGAGCCGAGCGGAAGATATCCATTCTGTCTCCCAGCTTTTCCACTAATTCCTCCTCTGCCTTGAGCATATCCGATGGATCTCCGGTCATGAGGAGTTTGGTTGGATGAGGCTCCAGGGCTTCAAATAGGTTCTCTACCTTTCGAATGTTCATCTTGTTGATGCGTGATTCTTCTTTGACATACTGGTCATCCGGCATCTCGGTGATGATTTCGTTGCCGGCATATCCCAGCAGGGCATGACCGTTCTCCTCTGCATACGCATATAATTCTGGTATCACTTCATCTGGCAGGAACTGCGAGAAGAGTTTTTCGCCAGTTTTGGCATTCACGATATTGCCGCCATTATAGGAAAGAATGTATCCTCCCTGCTTGTTCAGCTCCAGGCATTCTGCCACCGGTTCGATGCCGTAGGTAGGTCGACCGGAAGCAAGGATGATTACTGCTCCCTTGGCTGATGCCTGAAGGAGAGCTTCACGAGTCTTTGGGGTGACCACCTTCTCGTGGTTTGTCAAGGTGCCATCCAAGTCTAAGGCGATGGCACGGTAAGGAATCTGTTTTGTTTTTTCCATTGTCTTATTTTGCTATTATGCTGCAAAGTTAATATAAAAAATTGACCGCACCAAAGTTTTCTCAAAAGGATTGTCTGTATTGTAACATAAACTTTATGATTTGTGCCAAAATGATGAATTATATACTTTTTCTATCGATTTGAGGACATGATAATCGTTTAAATTCTGTATCTTTGCAATCACAAAAATATAATCATAACTAAACTATACGCAATCGGAAATGAAGAAAAACGTTTTAGCAGTAGCGCTGGCATTGATGGCTGGCATCGGCGCCTATGCCGAAAAGAATACCATCACTTCTCCTGATGGTAAGTTGAATGTCGTGGTGGAAGACCGCGATGGCAAACTCTATTATTCCATCGACTATGCAGGCAAGCGAATGATGGAGGAATCGCAGCTCGGACTCCTTGCCAATGTGGGCGATTTCAGTCAGGGCTTGACCTATCAGAATAAGAAAGAAGCAAAGGTGGAGAAGAGCTATGATCTCCGTACCGCCAAGGTCTCGCATGTAGATTATCATGCCAACCAGCTCAACGTGACTTATCTGAACGGCAAGAAGCAGCCGATGACGGTTACCTTCAACGTGAGCAACAACGATGTGGCTTTCCGTTATACTTTTGATCAACTGAAGGCTCAGCATATCATCGTAAACGAAGAGAAGACAGCCTTCAATCTTCCAAAGATAACCACCACTTACCTCTGTCCACAGTCGGATCCGCTCATTGGTTTTGCCCGAACCAAACCAAGCTATGAGGAGGATTACAAGGTAGATCAGCCTTTAACGGCAAAATCCGGCTATGGTCATGGCTATACCTTCCCATGCCTCTTCAAGATAGGCGGCGATGGCTGGGTATTGGTCAGCGAGACGGGTACTCACGGCAACTATCCGGGTTGTCATATCAGCGATTACGATGCAGCAAAGGGTTATCAGATAGCCTTCCCGATGGAGAAAGAGGCAGATGGCATAGGTTCTACATCGGGCGCCTTCATCTTTCCGGGGTCCACTCCTTGGCGAACCATCACCGTGGGTTCTGATTTGAAGCCATTGGTAGAGACCACCATTCCATACGATGTAGTGGAGCCAAGATTCGAGGCTTCCCAGAAATTCGGAACAGGCAAGTATGCCTGGAGCTGGCTCATCTGGCAGGATGGTTCCTGCAACTATAACGACCAGAAGCTGTTCATCGACCTGGCTGCTACCATGGGATTTGAATATGTGCTGGTTGATGCACTCTGGGATACTCAAATTGGAAGAGACAAGATTGCCGAATTGAGCAAGTATGCGCAGAGCAAGAATGTAAGTCTGATGCTCTGGTATAATTCCAATGGCGTGGCAAACGATGCACCTCAGGGACCTCGTGGCATCATGGATAACATCGTGACCCGCAAGAAGGAAATGGCTTGGATGAAGAGCATCGGCATCAAGGGTATCAAGGTGGATTTCTTTGGTGGTGACAAGCAGCATACCATGCAGCAGTATGAAGACATCCTCAGCGATGCCAACGATTATGGCATTCAGGTTATCTTCCATGGCTGTACTTTGCCAAGAGGTTGGGAGCGCATGTATCCTAACTATGTATCGAGCGAGGCTGTACTGGCTTCAGAGAATGTATTCTTCTCTGATTATCATGCCAAGCAGGAGGCTTTCGAACTCACCATGCATCCATTCTGCCGTAATGCTGTGGGAGCGATGGATTGGGGTGGTACCATCATGAACAAGTATCTCTCCAAGGATAACAAGAGCCGTCATCGCCGTTATACCACCGATGTTTTCGAGATGGCTTCGGCTATCATGAATCAGGCAGCTATCCAGTGCATCGCCATCTATCCGAATAATCTTTCTGAGCTTCCTCAGCATGAGATTGATTTCCTGAAGAGCGTTCCTACTACCTGGGATGAGACCAAGTTCATCGCGGGTTATCCTGGAAAATATGCGGTTGTGGCACGTCGCCATGGTGATAAATGGTATGTGGCAGGTTTGAACGGCACCGACCAGGTGATGAAACTCACCCTGAATCTGCCAATGCTTGCCGGCAAGAGTGTTACCTATTATCATGAAACAGCCAGCAAGGACAAGAAGGCACTCTGGCCTGTATCGCAGATGAAGAACGTGAAGGTGGATAAGAAGGGAAACCTGAAGGTGGAAATGCAGCCAAAGGGTGGACTGATCTTGGAAAGGTAAAAAAGTAAAAAGCTAAAATAGTAAAAAGGGCTTTTTAAAAGTAAAGAGGTAAAATCCTGAAATAAGGTGAAAGATGGGAGCTTTCGTTACTTTTTAACGATAAGCACCCATCTTTTATTGTCTGATTTACACTATATTCGAAAATTATTATTATCTTTGCACCGCAAAATATATAACAATAATAAATTTTAAACCTATCAATATGAAGAGATTAGTTTCTGCAGTATTGCTCTCTGTAGCCGTGGCAATGCCTACGATGGCGCAGAAGAATGCAAAGACATTGAGCAATGGTTATCCATTTACTCAGGTTCCTTTTACTAGTGTGAAGATTTCACAGAATACTTTCTGGGGTGCCCGTCTGAAGGCTGCCCGAGAGGTAACCGTGCCATTGGCTTTCAGCAAGTGTGAGAGCGAGCACCGTTACAAGAACTTCGAGATGGCTGCCTATACCCTGCAGCATCCTAACCACCCGGGGTTGGATACCAAGGAGTGGGATGTAAGCAAGTTCATGGGCTTCTCTTTCGATGATACCGATGTGTATAAGACCATCGAAGGTGCCAGCTACATCCTCCAGACTTATCCGAACAAGAAGTTGAAGGCTTACATCGACAGCGTGCTCGATGTGGTAGCTGCGGCACAGGAGCCAGATGGCTATCTCTATACCGCCCGTACCATCAACCCAAAGCATCCACACGGATGGTCGGGAAATAAGCGTTGGGTCAAGGACGAGGAGGCGAGCCACGAGCTTTACAACCTCGGTCACATGGTAGATGCAGCCTGTGCTCACTATCAGGCTACGGGTAGCACCAAGTTCCTGAACATCGCCAAGCGCTATGCCGATTGTGTGGTAAAGGAAGTGGGACCTAATCCAGGACAGGTTACCATCGTTCCTGGTCATCAGATTGCAGAGATGGCTTTGGCTCGTCTCTATACCTTGACCGGTGAGAAGAAGTATCTGGATGAGGCTAAGTATCTGCTTGACTATCGTGGCAAGACTCATATCCGCAACCCATATTCTCAGAGTCAGGCTCCTATCCTGGAGCAGAATGAGGCGGTAGGTCATGCGGTGCGTGCCGGATATATGTATGCCGGTATTGCCGATGTGGCAGCCCTGACCAAGGATTCTGCCTATATGAAGGTGATTGACCGTATTTTCGAAAACATCGTTGGTAAGAAGTACTATCTTACTGGTGGTGTAGGTGCCCGCCATGCCGGTGAGGCATTCGGTGATAACTATGAGTTGCCAAACATGACTGCCTATAACGAGACCTGTGCTGCCATTTCTATGGTTTATCTCTTTGAGCGCATGTTCCTGCTTCACGGCGAGAGCAAGTATATCGACTGCATGGAGCGTACCTTATATAATGGTGTCATCTCTGGTATGAGCATGGATGGCGGCAGATTCTTCTATCCAAACCCATTGTCAAGCGATGGCAAGTATAAGTTTAATGCCGATGGCAACACCACCCGCCAGCCTTGGTTCGGATGTGCCTGCTGCCCGAGTAACTTGTGCCGCTTCATCCCTTCTGTTCCAGGTTATCTCTATGGCGTGAAGGACAACAATATCTATGTGAATCTCTTTGCCGGCAATACATCTACCATCAAGGTGAATGGCAAGGATGTGGTTCTGGAGGAGACTACCGAGTATCCTTGGAACGGCGATATCAAGATTGCTGTGAAGAAGAGCGGCGTAAAGAATGCCAACCTCCTGGTCCGTATTCCTGGATGGGTTCGCAACCAGGTGTTGCCTAGCGATCTTTACAAGTATAGCGATGCCGAGAAGCCTGCTTATAGTGTAACCGTGAATGGCAAGGCTGTAGAGGCTGACCTCGATGCCAACAAGGGTTATCTCCCTGTCAAGAACATCAAGAAGGGCGATGTCATCCGCATCCACTTCGATATGCCGGTTCGTACAGTAGTTGCCAACGTTAAGGTGGCAGATGATAAGGGTAAGGTTGCCGTAGAGCGTGGACCATTGGTATATTGCGCTGAGGCTGTGGATAATCAGAACGAGCCAGTGCTCCGTGCCGTTATGGTCAAGAAGCCTGCCTTCTCGCTGGTAGATAACTACAGCATCGAGAACACAGAGACCAAGGGTGCTCCAGCCTTCTCGGTAAAGGCTATCCAGACATCTTCTCAGGTGCTCGACCAGGCTGCTGATGGCACCGTTTCTGTCAAGAACCAGAAGCTCACCCTGATTCCTTACTATGCCTGGAATCATCGTGGTGCCAACCAGATGAATGTCTGGTTCTATCAGGGCTTGTCGTTTATGGATAAGTAATAAATAGTTTTTTAAATCAAGAAAGCTTGGCAAGGGTGTTTGCCAGGCTTTCTTGTTAATATAGGTTAATCCCATTAAGAAAAACACTTCTTTTCCGTTTATGTTGTAGTTTTGAACAAATAAAACAAAAGAGAGCAAATGACAGAGAATGAATTCATCCATATCGTTCCGCAGTTGCGGCAGATAGCCTTGCAGAGCAGTCAAGGTTATGGTGTTGGCTGCGATGAGGCTGAGGACATCGCACAGGATGCGATGCTCAAGCTCTGGGCCATCAAGGATGATATTCAGTCTGCTGCTCATGCCAAAGGTTCGATGGGCTGCATAGCCAAGCATCTTTGCATCGACTTCTTTCGCAAGCGGAAGATGATTTCGATAGATGCCCAGCCTTTCGATAAGTCGCCTAGCCCCTATGCGCCGCCCGATGTGGAAGTGGAAAACTCGGAGAACGAACAGTGGCTCCAAAAACGCCTCAAGGCGCTGCCCTCCAACCAATATCAGGTGCTTTATCTGCGACAGGTAGAGAAGAAAAGCTCTGAGGAAATAGCGCAAATCGTGGGCATCACCACAGAATCTGTATCCGTGTTGCTATCGAGGGCAAGAAAGCAGATGTTGCAGGAAATCAGAAAAAGATGTCGATAGCTCTTATATATAAATAGGTATAATCAATAAAGGAGGAAAAAATGATATGAACGAAAAAGATATACGTTTGTTGCTCGACCGGTTTATGGCTGGTGAGACTTCTCTGGAAGAGGAGACTCTGTTAGGGGAGTGGTTTCGGCAGCATTCCGATGTGAGCGATGACTTGAAGGAATATCAGCTGATGTTTGGATATTTCGATGAGGGGATGCCCCTCGACTATGAGGCAGAGAATCATGTAGAAGATGCTCATCCGAAGACTAAGGCACGAATGCGTCGCCTATGGTTGCCGCTTAGTTTGGCTGCATCCATCGCCCTGCTGATAGGTTTTGCTATTCCTTGGATAGGGCAACAGACAGGGCATCAGGATGAATCGAAGATGGCTCAACTCGATGGCAGAACGACTCCGGAGGATACAGATTCTGCTGTTGTCCACGAGAAGAAATCGACAAATGCCGATCTCTCCATGCCTGAAAAGGTAAAAAAGTCGGGTGATTCCGTATTTCCCAAGACAAGGAAGCACAAGCAGAGGCAATATCGTCAGCATCTGTTTGCTCCTGCTCCTCCAAAGCTTTGGATAGCTCAGAATATTGCTACCGATTCTCTGTTGGCAGAGCCGGAAAAGCTTGCCGATGCGCATCTTCGGGAGATGGAGGCACAGCAGAACGAAATGTTCTTCAAACTCTATCTCGTCGATGCTCTTCAGACCCAAGCGCTCAATGCCGAAGTAGCCAGTGCCTCGTTCGAAAGCGAGGAGAATGTGCATGATGAGGACTATGTGAGTGATGACCAGGAGGTTTATTAACAAGAAACAATTAAAAAGAAGAAGAATATGAAAACAACTTTTAAATTAGCATTTGTGGCTTGCCTGATGGTGCTCTCTTCGGCTTGCCATGCCCAGAAGCCTATACCGGCTATCGACCAGGCTTTTGATAAATTCGTACAGGATTTATTGCAAGACGACCTCGTTACTTCTTCCACGATGAATACCTACAATATAGGTATGATGAAGGGATTTGAGTTCGCTATTCCTGAGAGAAAGCAGAAAATGGTGGATACCTTTCAAAAGGCTTTATTGAGCAATAGTCGCCTCGCTTATATTAGTTTTACCAAGAATGCGGGCTCTCTCAGTCTTGAAACGAATCGGGTGGGGTATGGCAAGGATAATTCCATGACTTACGAGTTTGGTACTCACAAAGACCGCAACTATAACCTGCAGTATTTCCGTGACAGCAAAGATTCTACCATGCGATATGTTTATGCCTTGGTATGGTATCAGGGAATGGATCGTTCGGTAAAGGGCAGTGTATATAAGTTCTACTCCAAGGATCCGCAAGCTTATAAGATGTCATTATCTTATAAGATGAATGCTGTTCAAGGTTTGGATTCTCTTGTTTACCTGGGCAACGTCAAGTATAACAGGAATCTGGCTCGCAGTTATGACTTGGAGATGACTCCGCCAAAGGATGCGGCTGAGTTTATGGTGCAACTCAACACGCTCCGTGCTGCCTTTAAGAATGCCAGTGACCAATACGCTTATTTGGGAAATCAGGTAACTCGACGTACCCTCCAGACGGGTGTAGCCAACAAGATAGTCAAGCTTTGTAAGGGATATGGCAAGTTGCTGAATGCCGATGAGAAGAAATTCTGCGCCACTTCGCTGAATAAGATGAAGAAGGATACAGACGATGAATATCTGCAGAGCCTTCTGGAATTGACTGCCAATTCTTTGAGGAAGTAGCAAGTCCTGGAGGTATAAACTGAGGAAAATGTGAAATTCTCTCTCGTAAAATACCGCTTTAAAGCGATATTTTCTCTAAAATTATCATTTTCTAGACTTCGGTCTTGTTATAATTTCGTAACTTTGTACGCAAAAAGTAAACGATATGACTAAGAAATTGATAATGATATTAGGCTTGGTGCTTTCATCCATGTTGATGAAAGCCCAGGCTTTTTTTGTGCCTTTCCCGAAGGCTGGTGACAAGTATTGGCAGAAGCAGGTGCCGGTGGCGATGCGCAACGATTATATCCGGTTGGGCAATCTCTATCAGAAGAAGCCTTGGAATGCCATCCCTGCTGAAACTTTTGCCGAGTTCCGAACCAATGGTAACCGTACCCGATACGAGGAAGCTAGCTTTGGTATCAGAAAACAGTTTGTCTGTCTGGTGATGGCAGAAATCATGCAGGGCAGGGGACGGTTCCTGTCTTCTATCCGCAAGGGCTTACATTATTTTATAGAGAAGGAACCCTGGTGGGGAATCCCGGCACATTATCCGCAAGACCATCCTGAAAAGGATATCCAGCCGGTTGATCTTTTCAATGCTGAGACGGCAGGCATGCTTGCATGGACCCTCTATATGCTGGAAGATGAAATCAACAGGAAGGAAAAGGGACTCTGCGATCAGGTGAGAAGTGAGATAGATCGCCGATTCCTGAAGTCGGTGTTGAACCAGCCGCAGGGCTGGAAGAACAATGCCAACAACTGGAATACCTGGATTACGAGCAACTGGTTGGAAACTGTTTTGATCAGCGAAACTGATGCCAAGCAGCGTGATGCAGCCTTCAAGGGTGTGCAGCAATGCCTGCGAACCTTTTTGAAGGGTTATCCCGATGATGGCGGTTGCGAGGAAGGCGTCAGCTATTGGGACTGTGCCGGCGCCTCGTTCTTCGAGTCGCTCTATTTCATGCAGTTTGCTCCCAAGCAGGCTGTCCTGACATTGAATGAAGCTCAGAAGAAGAAGGTGGAGAATATGGGTAGATTCATCACTACGATGTATATCAACGACCTTACCTTCGTGAATTTCTCGGATGCCCAGGCTCAGAATATCCCGAATATCAATATCCTCTTCCCATACGGCGAGTATTTCCAGAATGAGCAGATGATGCAGTTGGCGGCTTATGTAGGCAAGAAATACCAATATACCCTCAAGCCTACTACGCTCTTCCTGAAATCGGGCAACTATCCGAAGCTGGGCAGGGAACTGATGCTCCTCTCCATGCTGCCGAAGTATCAGGCAACAGCGGCTGTAGAGCCTAAGACGGAAGATGCCTATCTGGTAAATTCCCAGATTATGGTGGCGAGCAACAAGAACTGGTTTGTAGCAGCGAAAGGCGGTAACAATGCCGAGAGCCATAATCACAACGATATCGGTAATTTCATCGTTTATCACAACAATCAGCCGGTGGTTATCGACCTGGGACGTGATACCTATACCTCGAAGTCGTTCAGCAACCAGCGCTTTGAGCTGATGAACTGCCGTTCGGCATATCACAATGTTCCCATCATCAATGGATTGGAGCAGAAGGATGGCAGGAAGTATCGTGCCGAGAAGGTAAATCATGTCTTTGTAGATGGTGTTTCTTCCCTGTCGTTGAATCTCGAAAAGGCTTATACCGAGGGAGCGCATGTGGATAAATGGCAGCGTACCATTGCTCTGGATAGAGAATATAACTGGGTAGAAGTAACCGAACAGTACAAGCTCGATTCCCTGCAGATAGAGAAGGACCGACTGAATGGTCAGGTCTTTGATAATCAGATTATCCTGATGGCGTATGGCAAGCCGGTGATTCAGAAGACTGGCAGAATCCTCTTTCAGGGCGGTATGGTTCGTATAGAATATGATGCGCAGTATCTTTCGGCATCTGTTGAAAAGGTACAGATGACGGATGGCATCATGAAGACGCAGTGGAAGGATAACGTCTATCGCATCATTCTGCGACTGAACGATAACTATCCGATGGCAAAAGTGAAATACCGGTTCGTAGGAACGAGGTAAAGTTTATGCCCCACTCTCTTACTTGTCTTTTTCTCGCGAAAAAAGTTTTTTCGTGAGAAAAAGTCTCAAAGTCTTATTCTTTGGTTGAGAATATATTGTATGTACTTGATTTATAGCTGTATAAGAGAATGGTATTTTTGGGATTACTTTACAAAAAGTATCATCAAAGTATCATGATTTTCAGCTTTTCTTTACAAAGCATCTCGCTTTTATCCTTTTATTGATGTTGTCTACTATTTCAGTTTTATTAAATTGAAAGTGTCTACCTTTCTAGTTTATAAAGTAAAAAAGTGTCTACTGAAATCAGGAAAAGTCAAGGGTCTATATGCCACGATGAACAGGTGGCGTATAGACTCTTGATTATATGGTGATATTCGTAATCTACCTGGCATCAAACCAAAGTCGTCATTTTCAAAAAATCTCGCAGATGAATGTGCTTAATGCCATCAATATTGGTTTGACTGTAAAGCCTATCCATAGAAATCACGTATTTGGGATGACTGTCTTTTATCAATTTCAAATTGCCGAATTCACGCTCTACCGTTTCCTCAGAAGCCAGCAGATAGGTAACTTGCACATACGCCACACTATCCGCTTTCTCGGCTACAAAATCAATCTCAGCCTTATACATCTGACCAACATATACTTTATAACCCATCCTGCACAAATGGATATATACAGCGTTCTCCATCACCTTTTCTATATCAAAACGCCTGTTGCCACCTATAATATGATTCCTGATTCCCAGGTCTTCGAAATAGAACTTGTCGCCTAACTCGAAAAGTCGCTTGCCATGAATGTCGTATCTGTTGACTCGATCGATAATAAAAGCATTGTTTAAATACTCCAAATACGTGAGAATCATCTTGGCAGACGTTTCGGTGTTTTGGCTCTTCAGTAATTTTACAATACTCGTTGCAGAGAATTGTTTACCGATATTATCGCTCACAAACTTCAGCAGCGTTCGCAGCAATGGTATATTTCTGATGTTTTCTCGCTCTATGATATCACGAAGCACTATTGTATTATACACATTGTCAAGATAATCTTCTACCAAATCAGTATTTTCCAACCCTAAATTGCGCAACTGAGGGAGCCCGCCATACTGCAGATACAGGTTCAAGGAAGCATCATCATCCTTCAGTTCATGGAACGTCAGGAACTCTTCATAGCAGAGTCCTCGAATGCGATAAGCTATATATCTGCCTCTCAAGCGAGTTGCCAGTTCACCCGACAGCATCTTGGCATTGCTGCCGGTAATCATAATCTGGCAGGTATCATCCGATTGGATACTGAGGAGTGCTTTCTCGAAATCAGAAATTTCCTGCACCTCATCGATAAACAGATAGTTTTCCTTACCCTCAACGATGTTGGCTGCTACATAAGCCTCCAGATTCTGATAGTTGGCTATCATATCAAATGAGGTTTTCTCCTTATCTATATAGATAACGTGATTTTCTTCATTCTCAGCGATGTGATTATAAATTCGCCGCATCACACAACTCTTGCCGACACGCCTCTGGCCCGTCAACGCAATCATCATTCCACGTCCAAACATGCGTTCGATACGATTGGAATACCCTAGTCTTTCTAATATTTTTTGTTTCATACGAGTAAAACTTTCCGCAAAGATACTCTTTTTGTTTCGTATAAGTAACAAAAACGATAGTTTTTTGTTTTTATTACTTATAATTAACAGGTTTGGTACACATTTTCTAATGAACCAGGCAGCGACATCGAGGGTGGTTGCATCATCGAGCGCCCTAAGGTTCTCTATAATCAGAAGACCGGGAAGTTCGTCATGTGGTTCCATCTCGAATTGAAGGGGCAGGGATATGCTGCAGCCCGCTATGGCGTGGCAACCAGCGATACTCCTTTCGGACCATTCAAGTTCATCCGCTCAGGCAGAGTGAATCCTGGTCTTTATCCTATCGGATTCTCCAAGCCAGATACTACCGACCTCAAGCATCAGCTTCTCTTCCCGGAATTGAAGAGCTGGTGGACTCCGGAATGGCGCAAGCAGATAGAGCGCGGTATGTTCTGGATGAGAGACTTTGAGGGAGGACAGATGTCTAGAGATATGACCATCTTCATCGACGATGATGGCAAGGCTTACCATATCTATTCTTCAGAGGAAAATTTAACACTCCAAATCGCACAGTTGACAGATGATTACATGCAGCACAACGGCAGCTACGTACGAGTAGCTGCCGGCGGACAGAACGAGGCTCCAACCATCTTCAAGCAGGATGGCATCTACTGGATGATTACCAGCGGATGTACCGGATGGGCTCCAAATGCTGCCCGCATGTTCAAGGCTAAGAATATCTATGGTCCTTGGGAGCAGTTGCCTAATCCTTGCCGTGGTGAGGGTGCCGACAAGACCTTTGGCGCACAGGGTACCTATATATATAAGGTGGAAACTGCAGCACAGAAGAAGATGTTCCATGGCGCCGACTATGTATTCATGGCAGATATGTGGAATCCGAAGCATTTGAGCGACAGTCGTCACCTCTGGGTGCCTATTTCTTGGGAAAACGGTACACCAGTGTTGAAAAAACAATAAAAAATACGGTCGCTCTGCTTGTTTCTAATTAATTATACATATCTTTGCAGTTGCTTAGCTGAGGCTACCGGCAACTTTCAACTTACAATTATTAATAACAACAAACAATATACAACTATCTATGAATTATATATTTAAGAGTATCATGATGACCCTTGTCTTGGCGCTGCTTCCTTTCATGGGAATTTCTGCCAAGAAAAAAACAGTACAGCAGAGCGACCGCCAATACTGGTGCTCGCTTGCCTACAAGATGGCCCAGCCTGTTCTGGAGAACATGGCTAAGGGCGAGCTGCAGAAGAACATGCAGACGGAGTTCAGTCCAAGCTTCGACAACCGCAACAGGAAGGTGCTCTATATGGAGTGCTTCGGCAGACTGATGGCTGGTGTGGCTCCTTGGCTCACCCTTCCTGATGATGCTACAGCCGAAGGTAAGCAGCGCAAGCAGTTGCGTGAATGGGCTTTGGCTTCTTACAAGAATGCCGTAGACCCTCAGAGTCCTGACTATCTCTGCTGGGGCATCGGCGGTCAGAACCTGGTTGATGCAGCCTATATCGCCGAGAGTTTCCTCCGGGCTTACGATACACTCTGGAAGCCTTTGGACGAGGTGACCAAGCAGCGATACCTGAAGGAGTTTGCCAAGCTCCGCCACATCGATCCTCCTTATACCAACTGGTTGCTCTTCTCTTCTACCATCGAGAGCTTCATGGCAAAGGCGGGTGGCGATTTTGATGAATATCGCGTGAATTCTGCCTGTCGCAAGGTAGAGGAGTGGTATGTTGGCGATGGCTGGTATGCCGACGGTCCTTCGTTCGCTTTCGATTACTACAGCAGCTATGTGTTCCATCCGATGTATCTGGAAACACTCCAGGCGATGGTGGATGCCAAGGTGAATTCCCGCCTCGACTATCAGAAGTACTACGACCGGGAGTTGAAGCGCTGCCAGAAGTACAGCATCATCCTCGAGAGATTCATCTCTCCGGAAGGAACCTTCCCGGCTTTCGGCAGAAGCATTCCTTACCGCATGGCAACCATGCAGCCGCTTGCTCTGATGGCATGGTATCAGAAGTTGCCTAAGGATTTGAGCAATGGTCAGGTTCGTGCAGCCCTGACCAAGGTGCTGCATCGCATGTTCGACCAGGAGAACAACTTCAATGAGAAGGGTTATCTCTCTATCGGTTTCTGCGGAAACAGCCAGAAGAACGTTGCCGACTGGTATACCAACAACGGCTCGCTCTATATGACCACCCTTGCCTTCATGCCTCTCGGCCTGCCTGCCGATCATCCGTTCTGGACAGATGCAGCACAGCCTTGGACCCAGGTGAAGGCATGGAACAACCAGCAGTTCCCTAAGGACCATCACTGGAAGGACGAGATTGTTACCAAGGACAAGTGGTAATTTATAATTGATAATTAATCATGCGCAAGATATTGATGATGTTGGCAGCTGCAGCCTTGGCTTTGCCTCTGAGTGCAGCACAGCCAGCCAAGAAGACCGTTAAGGTCAAGAAACAGAATAAGAAGGAAGTGAAGGCTTCCAGGAAATGGAATCATGAGCAGGTGGTGGAACTCATCACCAAGGTGAATAATTACTGGCAGGTCAATAACAAGCCTGAGGTGCGTGCCTTCTGGGACAATGCCGCTTATCATACCGGCAACATGGAGGTATATAAGATGCTCAAGGACCAGAAAATGCTCGACTACTCTATCCGTTGGGCTGAACACAACGACTGGACCGGTGCTACAGAGGCAAACCCAGCCAAGTGGAAGTATAAGCCATACGGCGAAGGAAAGCAGCACGTACTCTTTGGCGACTGGCAGATCTGCTTCCAGACCTACATCGACCTCTATAACATCGAGGCCGCCAAGGGAAATGCCGCAGCATCAGAATATATGGTGAAGCGTGCCAAGGAGGTGATGCACTACGAGGCTTACTCTCAGCCAACAGATTACTGGTGGTGGAGCGATGCCCTCTACATGGTGATGCCTGTGATGACCAAGATGTACAAGCTTACCGGCGATACCAAGTATCTCGACAAACTCTACGATAATCTCCTCACCACCGATGAGATTATGCTCGACAAGGAGACCAACCTCTACTTCCGTGATGGCAAGTACGTTTATCCAAAGCACAAGAGTGCCAACGGCAAGAAGGATTTCTGGGCTCGTGGTGATGGCTGGGTTCTCGCAGGTTTGGCTAAGGTGCTTCAGGATATGCCAAAGGACTACCAGCACTATCAGTTCTTCGTAGACAAGTTCCAGAAACTGGCTAAGGCGGTAGCTGAAATCCAGCAGCCGGAGGGCTACTGGCCCCGTTCGATGATGGATCCTGATCATGCACCAGGACCAGAGACCAGCGGTACAGCCTTCTTCACCTACGGTATGCTTTGGGGTGTCAACAATGGTTATCTCAACAAGAAGGAGTACAAGAAGGTCATCGACCGTGCCTGGACTTATCTGACAGAGACTGCCGTTCAGCCTGATGGCAAGGTGGGATATGTTCAGCCTATCGGCGAGAGAGCCATCCCTGGTCAGACTGTTGATGCCAACTCTCAGGCAAACTTCGGTGTGGGAGCCATGCTTCTCACTGCCTGCGAATATGATAAGTATCTTGCCATCAAGTAAGATGCTTATATATAATAAGGTATATATCAATTTAAAATAGTATTAATAACAACTGACAAACATGAAACAGAGACTGTTCGTTACATTAAGTTTGGCAGGATTGGCTATGGCAACCTTCGGTGCAACCAAACCGAAGGCTGCCATTAAGTCGTTGAATAAGGCGACCGTCCAGCAGCCAACTTACAAAGAATGGCACGACCTTCAGGTGAATGCCATCAATCGTTTTCCGTTGCACACCAATTTCTTCACCTATCCGGCAGATGACTGGGTTTCTGAGAAAGACGGTAAGATTGTGAGCAAGGATATCCTGCACATGAACAAGACGGAAAGCAAGTATTTCCTTTCGCTCGACGGAACCTGGAAGTTCAACTGGGTGGCTAATGCCGACCAGCGTCCTACCGACTTCTACAAGGAAGATCTTGATGATTCCAAATGGAAGACCATGAATGTTCCAGGCAACTGGGAGATGAATGGATTCGGTGATCCAGAATACGTGAACGTAGGCTTTGGCTGGCGCGGACATTTCGACCAGCAGCCACCAGCAGTTCCTACCAAGGACAACCATGTAGGTTCTTACCGCCGTATCATCGACATCCCTGCCAACTGGGATGGCAAGCAGGTTGTAGCCCATTTCGGTAGCGTTACTTCCAACATCTATCTCTATGTAAACGGCAAGTTTGCCGGTTATGCAGAGGATAGCAAGGTGGCTGCCGAGTTTGACATCACTCCTTATCTGAAGAAGGGCAAGAATCTGATTGCCTTCCAGACCTTCCGCTGGTGCGATGGCTCCTGGGATGAGGATCAGGACTTCTGGCGCTTGAGCGGTGTGGCTCGTGAAAGCTATCTCTTTGCCCGCGATGCCAAGTTGCATTTGGAGGATATCCGTGTTACTCCTGACCTTGTAAACAACTACAAGGATGGTGTGCTCAATATCTCTACCAAGGTAAAGGGTAACGGCAAGCTCGTCTTCACCCTCTTCGATAAGGACGGCAAGCAGGTAGCAACCACCACCGGTGTGGCTAAGAACGGTACTGCCAATTTCTCTCTGCAGGTAGCTAATCCTCAGAAGTGGAGTGCCGAGACACCTTATTTATATACACTGCAGGTTTCCCTGATTGGTACTCAGAAGAAGGACGCTATGAAGGCGGCTAGCATGACTCCTGTCAAGGTAGGTTTCCGCAAGGTGGAAATCAAGAACAAGCAGTTCCTTGTCAATGGTCAGCCTGTGCTTATCAAGGGTGCCAACCGTCATGAGATGGACCCTGACGGAGGTTACGTATTGAGCATGGAGCGCATGATTCAGGATATCAAGATTATGAAGCGCCTGAATATCAACGCTGTCCGTACTTGCCACTATCCTGATGATCCACGCTGGTACGAGCTCTGCGATGAGTATGGTATCTATGTGGTAGCTGAGGCTAACCAGGAGAGTCACGGTTTCCAGTATGGCGATGATGCAGCTGCCAAGAAGCCGATGTTTGCCAAGCAGATTCTGGAGCGCAACCAGCACAATGTTTCCATGTACTTCAATCATCCTAGTGTCGTAACCTGGAGTATGGGTAATGAGACTGTGATGGGCGATAACTTCCTGCAGGCTTACAAGTGGATCAAGAGCCAGGACCAGAGCCGTCCGGTTCAGTATGAGCAGGCTCGCAGAGGCGAGGGTACCGATATCTTCTGCCCTATGTACTATCCTGTAAGTGCTTGTGAAAAGTATGCGAAGGACCCTAACAGTCCGATGCCGCTCATCCAGTGCGAGTACAACCATACCATGGGTAACTCAGGCGGTAACCTGAAGGATTACTGGAATCTGATTCGCAAGTATCCTATCCTTCAGGGTGGTTTCGACTGGGATTTCGTTGACCAGGGTTTGCACCGCAAGGTATTGAAGCCGATGACCATCAAGAATCCTGAGAAGATGAGCAATGAAGAGCTCCGCAAGATAGAATATTGCTACGGTGGCGATTACAACAATTACGACCCTAGCGACAACAACTTCAACTGCAATGGTATCATCGGTCCAGACCGTCAGCTCAATCCTCATGCCTACGAGGTAGCCTACCAGTATCAGAACATCTGGGCTAAGATGGTGAATGCCGAGAAGGGCGAAGTAAGTGTACACAATGAGAACTTCTTCCGCGATTTAGGCAACTATGCCTTGGCATGGAGCCTCATTGAGGATGGCGTGGAGACTCAGAACGGTACCATCGCTGATATCGAAGTGGCTGCCCAGCAGACCAAGAACTTCACCATCCCTTACGACCTTTCTAAGGTAAAGGGCAAGGAGGTGTTCCTCAACATCGACTTCCGTCTGAAGAAGGCTGAACCTCTGATGGAGGCTGGTCAGATTGTGGCTTATGCCCAGCTGACAGTGAAGGAGAAGAAGTGCTGCGGTCATTGTGCAGACAACATGGCTAAAGTTCAGGACGGCAAGAAGGTGAAGGCTAAGCTCGTCGACAAGAAGGGCGAGCAGGATATCACCGTTACTACTCCTGATCTGACCGTGAAGGTGAACCGTACCACCGGTCTCATCTCTGAATATACCTATCGTGGCAAGTCGCTCCTCGGCGAGGGCGGTACCCTGAAGCCAAACTTCTGGCGTGCTCCTACCGATAATGATTTCGGTGCAGGTCTGCAGAAGAAGTTCAAGGTTTGGAAGAACCCTGTCATGAACCTGAAGGGTGTAGCTGTTGAAAAGGATAAGAAGACAAACACCATCAATATCTGTGCAACCTATGAGATGCCAGAAGTGAAGGGCGAGCTGGAAATCGAATATCTCATCATGCCTAACACCGGTGCGATGAAGGTAAGCCAGGAGTTTGATGCTTCTGATGATGCCAAGGTCAGCGATCTGTTCCGTTTCGGTATGCTGATGCAGTTGCCATACGATATGGACAAGAGCCAGTATTACGGCCGTGGTCCTATCGAGAACTATTCAGACCGTGAGGACTGCATGCGTATCGGAATCTACAGCGCTGATGCCGACAACCAGTACTTCCCATACATCCGTCCACAGGAGAGTGGAACCAAGGGCGATATGCGCTGGTGGAACCAGACCGATGCTTCCGGCTTCGGATTCAAGGTGAAGAGCTGCAAGCCATTCTATGCTTCCGCTATCCACTTCGATACAGAAGAACTGGATGATGGTGATGACAAGGATCAGCGTCACAGTTTCAACCTGAAGAAGTCAAAATTCACCAATCTCTTCCTCGATGCAGAGCATTCTGGTGTGGCTGGTGAGAACTCTTGGGGTGCATGGCCTTTGGAGAAATATCGCCTCCATTATGGCGATAAGAACTTCACTTTCGTGCTCATTCCATTAGATAAATAGTAGAAAAACAGGGAATTGGATAAAAATCCAATATATTTAAACAGAAAATCCACCTCATTTGGGGTGGATTTTTTTATCTTTGCAGCACCTATCACGGAAAAGTGTAGGTACAGCCTAAAAATAAACAATAACGAACAATATGAGAAAAGCAAAAATTTTCGCAGCAGCATTGCTGGCGATGTCTTCACTCGGAGCTTTCGCACAGCATCAGTTTACTGTTCAGGCTAACAAGCCTGGAGCAGAAATCCAGCCTACCATGTACGGTATCTTCTTCGAGGATATCAACTTCGGTGCCGATGGTGGTCTTTATGCAGAGATGGTAGAGAACCGTTCCTTCGAATTTCCACAGCGTCTGATGGGATGGAATACATTCGGAAATGTAACCCTCAGCGACGTAAAACCTGCCTTCGACCGCAATCCTCATTATGTAACACTTGAGAGCGCAGGCGCGCGTGAGAAGCAGACTGGTCTTGAGAACCGTGGCTTCTTCGGCATGGGCTTGAAGAAGGATATGAAGTACGATTTCACCGTATATGGCCGTCTTCATCTCATCGATGGCAAGCAGGGCAAGATTCGCGTAGAACTCGTCAATTCAAAGAATGATGTCATTGCCAAGCAGGTCATCAACATCACCAATAATAAATGGCAGAAGCTTACTGCTACCCTTACTTCTCCTCAGACCGATGCCAAGGGTTTGATGCGAGTATATCTGGAGAAGGGTTCTGAGAGCGTAGACCTCGACCATATCTCTCTCTTCCCAGAGGACAACTGGAATGGTCTCCGTGCCGACCTCGTACAGGATTTGGCTGACTTGAAGCCAGGCATCTTCCGTTTCCCTGGCGGATGTATCGTAGAGGGAACCGACCTCGATACCCGTTATGAGTGGAAGAACTCTGTGGGCGCTCCAGAGAACCGTCCTCTGAACGAGAACCGCTGGAGAGATACCTTCCCACATCGCCTTTCCCCTAACTACTATCAGTCATTGGGCTTGGGCTTCTATGAGTATTTCCTTCTTTCAGAGAAGATTGGTGCAGAGCCATTACCTATTCTTTCTGTAGGTCTGGCTTGCCAGTATCAGAATGATGATAAGGATCCTAATGCGCATGTGGCTGTCAAGGATCTCCAGAGCTATATCGACGATGCACTCGACCTCATCGAGTTTGCCAATGGTCCTGTCACCTCCAAGTGGGGTAAGCTCCGTGCCGATATGGGTCATCCTGCACCATTCAATCTGAAGCAGATTGGTATCGGTAACGAGCAGTGGGGACCTATGTACCCTGAGCGTCTGCAGAAGTTCATGGAGCAGATTCATGCCAAGTATCCTAAGATCAAAATCTGCGGTTCATCAGGTCCATCTGCTGATGGCAAGGATTTCGACTATGGTTGGGAGCAGATGCGCAAGTTGGGCGTAGATATGGTAGATGAGCATTACTACAAGAGCCCTGAGTGGTTCCGCAACAATGCCAGCCGTTACGACAAGTACGACCGCAAGGGTCCTAAGGTATTTGCCGGCGAGTATGCTGCCCATGCCGAGCACGATCCTAACTCTTGGGAGGCTGCGCTTTCTGAGGCTGCTTTCATGACGGGTTTGGAGCGTAATGCCGATGTGGTTTATCAGGCTACCTATGCACCTCTCTTCGCTCATGTAGAGGGATGGCAGTGGCGTCCAGACCTCATCTGGTTCGATAACCTCAGCTCTGTCCGTTCTGCCAACTACTATGTTCAGCAGCTCTACGGCGAGAACAAGGGTACCAATGTGTTGAAACTTACCGAGAACGGCAAGGCGGTAGCAGGCGAGAATGGTCTCTATGCCTCTGCTTGTTTCGACAAGACAACCAAGAGCTACATCGTGAAGATTGCCAACACTTCTAACGAGGAGAAGGAAATCAACGTAACCTTCAATGGCATCAAGAAGTTGAACCCTGGTAAGGTAACCGTTCTCCATGCCGACGATATCCAGGCAGAGAACAAGATTGACAACAAGAACGTGGTTGTTCCTGTAGTATCTGATGCTCTGGCTAACGGTAACGTCCTGAATGTCAAGATGAAGGCAAATAGTTTTGTGGTATATAAATTCTAAGAGTTGGTGCGTTTTTTAACGCAAGTTTTCTGTATAAGGTAAAAAGATGATGAGAATCCCTTGCGGCAGCGATGCCGCAAGGGATTGTTTTTTTCTCCCGATGCCCTTGAAATTACATGGCGACGCAGGAATCTCTGTGTCGGGACGTATGAATGGTTACGTTGCCATGTGGTAAAGTCTACGTCGGGACGTAATTTTGGATGATGCCCAAATCCAGGCTCTTACTTTGGGCACCCGATGCCCATAATACGGTCTGAGTATTTCTGCAGACTATTAACGGCTTCTCAATAGGGATAATGCATAGAGAGGCAGTATGGTGACATGCCTTATGGCGTCATCGTCCTGCTTGTCAATGTAATCAAATGATCCGAAATTCTCTAAGGAACAACGGAAGGCTTCGATGAGCTTTTTCTCTCTCATGAATAGCCAGAGACTCTTCATGCCGCCCTGGGTGCCCGATTTGATTTCGATAGGGGTAATTTTCATGTTGTGGATTTCCAGATAGTCTATCTCGGCAACACTCTTCCCCTTCTGCTCCCAATAAAACATCTTCTGGCGCTGGATGCATGGTTTGTAACGCATCATCTCGAGTCCGGCAACCATTTCTGTTACACCTCCCTTATTGACAAGTTCCTGAGGGGTGCCGGCTAAAATAAGTTCTATGAGCTGCTGAGACAGGTCGCCTTCCAGTTGAAGCACAGCTAACAGTAATCCTGGGTCCAGAAAGAGAACCTTCATGCTTTTCTCGTCAGCTTCCGCATCCAGCGGAATACCATTGCCCGAGGTAGCGACCACAGGAGTAACGATTCCTGCAAGTGTCAACAGACGGAGGGCTTCTCTGATTTGTGAACTCTGATAATCTGCAGATATTTGCTTGTATGTCAACTTCTCTCCTGCCTGATGACAGATACCACGCATCGTTGTGCGCAGTAAATTTGGGTTGACTCTCTTTTTATACTTGCTGAAATCATCTTCGTATGTCAGTATGATGTCTTCCTGGATGTTTCTGCATCGGTTGAAATCGTGTGTCTTGGTCCATGCCAGAACAGATTCCGGCATGCCTCCAACAAGCAGGTAGGTGCGGAAGTATTCCACGAGTTTATCATGGAAGGCTTGATCTAAAGACTGGTTTCCGTATGCTTCATTTCGGAGAAGGATGAGCCCTTCTTCGTGATTGGCATACAGAAATTCATCGAAAGTCATCGGATACATGAAGAGCGAGTGAATCCTTCCTACTCCAAAAGTAGGGAGTTCCTGAAGCGTAAATTCCAGAAGTGATCCTGCGGCTATGACATGCAGCTCAGGATAATCTTCCTTGAAGAAGCGTAGTGCCATGATGGCTTCAGGGCATTCCTGGATTTCGTCGAAAAAGAGAAGCGTCTTACCTGCTTCTATAGGGACATTGATATAGCTGCTGATTTTTTTAGCAATCAATCGTACGTCAATATCCCCCTGGAAGAAGGTTTTGATTGCCTTGTTACGTTCGAAGTTTACCTCGGCGAAATACTCGAATTGCTTTCCAAAGTTTTTAACTGCTGATGATTTTCCAACCTGTCGGGCACCACGAAGCAGCAAGGGTTTCCGCATGGAATCTTCCTTCCAGGCGATGAGTTCTGAGTCTATGTTTCTATGTATATATTCTGTCATAATCGTAACTCTTTGAATAACAGGTGCAAATGTAGTGAAAATACTCAAATCCGAGAAATAAATCGCGTTAAAATACTCAAATCCGAGAAATAATCGGCGATAAAATACTCAAATCCGAGAAATAATATGTCCCAGAGGTGGTTACAGTGGTTGCGGTTACAGAAGTTACTAACACATTTCTGCAGGGCATTTTTGGTGGTATCAGAAAAAAGTCGTATCTTTGCAAACAATAAGTAATCATGACTTTATTGAGAACTGAAATAATAACAATTTAAAATTAGATGAGTATGAAAAGACGAATCTTTCTGATGGCTGTTCTTAGCCTGGTGTTTGTGACAAGTGGTTTCGCACAGTTTCAGAGATCAATATTCAACCATGTTGGTTTGAATGTGGGTGCTGGTACTGAGGGTATCAACGTGGGTGTGGCTGCTCCTCTCACCAATTATCTTGAGCTGGAGGCGGGAGTCAGTCTCATGCCAAGCATCAAGGCTAATGCCGATGTTGACTTGCACTCGAATGTATCGCTCAACGTGCAGGGAGTGGCGGTGAGAATCCCAGATGCTACGGTGAATACCGAGGTAGATATCGCTCGTACTACCTTCAACGTCAAGGCACATCTCTATCCTTTTGGAGGAAACAGCAAGTTCTTCCTTACCGGTGGTTTCTCATTCGGCAATCCTAAAATCGCCAAACTGAGCGGCCATAGTGACGAGATTGAGAGATTCGCCAACCAGTATCCAGCTTACAAGCAGGAAATCCTTGACCTGGTCAGCGTGGGACTGGCTGATTATAACGTGAAGCTGGACGATAACTTTGATATCCATGGCGACATCCGCTGCAATTCCTTCCGTCCTTATCTGGGTCTGGGCTTCGGCAGACTGGTTCCCAAGAAGCGCGTAGGTGTACGTGTGGAACTGGGATGCCAGTTTATGGGAACCCTGAAGGTTTACCAGAACGATGAGAAGGTGGAAATCAACAAGGTGTTGGACGATACGATGGGCGATGATGCTGACGACATCTCCAAGTTTATCGAAGACTGGAAGTACTATCCGGTGCTCAAATTGCAGATTGTAGGCAGAATCTTCTAAGGTTGCCAAGATGGGGAAAAATAGTTGGCAGGTGCATGGAACGGTGAACTTTTGCAGGCTATGTACAAGAAAAGTTTGAATTTTGCATAAAAAATACGCTCAAACGCTAGCAATCTGCTCATTTTTTCGTAACTTTGCACCCGCAAACTTATAAATAATAAAAGAAGAATGGCTAATTTGAGATTTGAGGTTGTAGCCGAGGCCTTTAAGAAAAGACCTGTAGAGGTAAAGGCTCCCAAGGTGCGCCCTTCGGAGTACTTTGCCAAGTATGTATTCAACCGCCAGAAGATGTACAAGTATCTGCCATCTGATGTGTACGAGAAACTCATCGATGTGATTGATAATGGTACTCGTCTGGACCGTTCCATCGCTGATGCCGTGGCTGCCGGCATGAAGCTCTGGGCTGAGGAAAACGGGGTAACACATTATACTCACTGGTTCCAGCCATTGACAGAAGGTACTGCCGAGAAGCATGATGCCTTCGTGGAGCACGATGGAAAGGGGGGCATGATAGAAGAATTCTCTGGCAAGCTGCTCGTACAGCAGGAACCTGATGCCAGCTCATTCCCTAACGGCGGTATCCGCAACACCTTCGAGGCTCGTGGCTATTCTGCATGGGATCCAACATCGCCTGTGTTTATCATCGACGATACCCTCTGCATCCCTACCATCTTTATTTCCTATACTGGTGAGGCTTTGGACTACAAGGCTCCATTGCTCCGCTCGCTCCATACCCTGAGTGAGGCGGCTACCGAGGTGTGCCACTATTTTTACCCTCAGGTGAAGAAGGTGCAGACCAATCTCGGTTGGGAGCAGGAGTACTTCCTGGTAGACGAGAGCCTTTACTCGGCTCGTCCTGACCTGATGCTCACGGGTCGTACCCTGATGGGACACGACTCTGCAAAGAATCAGCAGATGGACGACCATTATTTCGGAACCATCCCTGAGCGTGTGCAGGCTTTCATGAAGGATTTGGAAGTACAGGCGCTCGAACTCGGCATCCCTTGCAAGACCCGTCATAACGAGGTGGCACCAAACCAGTTTGAGCTGGCACCAATCTATGAGGAATGCAATCTTGCCGTAGACCATAATATGCTCCTGATGAGTCTGATGAAGCGTGTGGCTCACAAGCACGGTTTCCGTGTACTCCTTCACGAGAAGCCATTCGCCGGCGTCAACGGTTCGGGCAAGCACAACAACTGGAGTCTCTGCACCGATACCGGCGTGCTGCTCCATGCAGCAGGCAAGACACCGGAGGACAACCTCCGCTTCGTAGTCTTCATCGTAGAGACCCTGATGGGCGTTTACAAGCACAATGGACTGCTGAAGGCTTCTATCATGAGTGCTACCAATGCGCACCGTTTGGGAGCCAACGAGGCACCACCAGCCATCATCTCTTCATTCCTCGGAAAGCAGTTGACCGACCTGCTCGACCATATCGAGAAGGCAGACAAGGAAGAACTCTTTGCTCTGGCTGGCAAGAAGGGTATGGAGCTGGATATCCCTGAGATTCCAGAGCTGATGATTGATAATACCGACCGCAACCGTACCTCTCCATTTGCCTTCACCGGTAACCGTTTCGAGTTCCGTGCTGTAGGTTCAGAGGCCAACTGTGCATCATCCCTCATCGTATTGAATGCTGCCGTAGCTGAGGCTCTTGAAGACTTCAAGACTCGTGTAGATGCCTTGATAGCAAAGGGTGAGGACCAGACATCGGCTATTATAGATATTGTACGCGAGGATATCAAGACCTGCAAGCCTATCCGCTTCGACGGCAACGGCTATTCAGATGAGTGGAAGGAAGAGGCTCAGAAGCGAGGTCTGGACTGCGAGGCATCCTGCCCGGTAGTCTTCGACCGTTATCTGGACAAGGAAAGCATCGAGATGTTTGCCAAGACCAACGTGATGAGCGAGAGCGAGCTGAAGGCGCGCAACGAGGTGAAGTGGGAGACCTATACCAAGAAGATTCAGATTGAGGCTCGTGTGATGGGCGACCTGAGCATGAACCACATCATCCCAGTGGCAACCCACTATCAGAGCCGTCTGGCAAAGAATGTAGAGGGCATGATTCACATCTTCGGTGGCGAGGAAGGCAAGAAACTGACAGCCCGCAACGTGAAGATTATCCGTGAGATAGCCGAGCGCACCGAGGCAATAGAGCGTGGTGTAGAGGCATTGGTAGATGCCCGCAAGGTAGCCAACAAGATAGAGAGTGAGCGCGAGAAGGCAGTAGCATATCACGACACGGTAGCTCCAAAGATGGAGGAAATCCGTTATCAGATAGACAAGCTCGAGCTTCTCGTAGCCGATGAACTTTGGACATTGCCTAAGTATCGTGAGCTGCTGTTCATCAGATAATATTTCCAGGATTAGGAATTAAGATAATAAAAAAGAGTGCATTGTTTGTTACAGTGCACTCTTTTTTTATCACCTTGCTCCAGTCAACATCAACGCTTTTTTGTCAGCGTTAAAAAAGTTGGCTAAATATCTGTCTATCTTCGTGCTTTTTGTCCGTTTTTCCAAGATTTAACACTTTGCCTAATTAAAAAGAGGGTGTGTCATAAGTCTAGATAATAGTTGGCGCATAACAGTTGATCACCGCATGCACAACAGCTGTTGTGCATGCGTATATCAGCTGTTATGCAAGCGCACAACAGCTGTTGTGCGACCGGGGATACTGACTACCTCAACAACATATCCTATCTCTTCCAACAACTTATCCTGTCTTTTCCAACAACAAGAAGAGGGTGAATAATTATCTTATGACGCACCCTTTTAGATTCCGGGAATATGGTAAAGTTGGTTAAAAGTAATATAAAGAACGTGAGGAAGTTTGTTTCCTTGCTTGTTTTTTAGTTCTTTTGCCCCATAATTATGGATTCAAGTGTGGAAAATGTGGAGAATTACACAAAAGAGGTATCAAAAATGTGTAAAACTCCACATTTTTCCCACTTCAATTAAAATACAGGGATACGTTTAATAGTATGGTTATTCAAAAAAACTAGGGTGTTGTAAATATTTATATCCATAATTAGCTTCCTTGGTTTGGGGTAATCTAGCAGTGAGAAAATGGATTTCAACATGCGTGTTGCCCTTTTTTTATCACGGAAGAACCTGATGTTACCTCATCATTATAGTCGGCACTTTTACAGAATAAGTTTTTTCAGATTGCAGAACGATAGGAACGTAATCTGTCAGCAGTTTATTGCGGTCGAAAAGCATACTTTTTGCTTTTGACGAATGTATAATGACAAGATGATACTTTGTTGCCCTATTGCGGTTTTATGCTATCTATTTTTTATTAATTTCTCGATATATCTTACTAAAAATAGAATATTTTTAAAGATTTTATGCAAAAAAAAGATAATATTTCATATTTTTGTTGTAATTTTGCAGCCGATATCACATTATTCTATAATAATTTAAAAAAAGACGAGAAATTATGGAAAAAAGACTCTCGCTCTTCTTTGTTTGTCTCTTGATGAGCATCGGAGCAGCGTTTGCCCAGATTGACGTATCTGGAACCGTAATATCTGCAGATGACAACGAACCGATTATTGGTGCCTCTGTTTTAATTTCTGGGAGGGCAGCCACTAAGGGTACAGTCACAGATGTTGACGGTAACTTTAAACTGAATGTTCCTAATGGAACTAAACTCGTGTTTAGTTACGTGGGAATGAAAAGTCAGACAGTACTTGCCTCTGCCCACATGAAGGTGGTGCTTCATCCAGAAGCACAGTTGCAGGAGGTAGTTGTTACTGGTTTACAGAAAACAGACCGACGCTTATTTACCGGTGCTACCGACCGAGTAAACGCCGAGGAAGCTAAATTGAATGGTGTTGCCGACATCAGCCGCTCTCTTGAGGGTCGTGCTGCCGGTGTATCCGTGCAGAACGTGAGTGGTACCTTTGGTTCTGCTCCGAAGATCCGTGTGCGTGGTGCAACATCTATCTACGGTTCTTCCAAGCCTCTTTGGGTAGTGGATGGCGTTATCATGGAGGATGTTTCCGACGTGAGTGCAGACGACTTGGCTTCCGGTGACCCGGAGACCCTGATTTCTTCTGCCATCGCAGGATTGAACTCTGATGATATCGAAAGCTTCCAGATTCTGAAGGACGGTTCCGCTACATCTATCTATGGTGCGCGCGCGATGGCAGGTGTCATCGTCGTTACTACCAAGAAGGGTAAGCAGGGACAGGCTCACTTGAACTACACCGGTGAGTTTACCACCCGCCTCATTCCATCTTATGGCAATTTCGATATTCTCAACTCTCAGGACCAGATGGCCATCTACAAGGAGCTGAAGGATAAGGGATGGCTCAATCTTTCTGATATCCTCAATGGCAGCGACTATGGTGTATACGGAAAGATGTATGAGATGATCAACACCTACAACAGCACCACTGGTATGTTTGGTCTCGCCAACACCCAGGAGGCTCAGAATGCTTACCTGCAGCAGGCAGAGTATCGCAATACCAACTGGTTTAAGCAGCTTTTCTCTTCTGCCATCATGCAGAACCACTCTGTTAGCTTGAGCGGCGGTACCGAGAAGAGTAACTACTACGCTTCACTTTCTGCCATGGTTGACCCGGGATGGTACAAGGATAGCAAGGTGAATCGTTATACCGTGAGCATGAATATGACCCATCATATTCTGGATAATCTCTCTGTCAACCTGATTGGTGGCGGTTCTTACCGTAAGCAGAGAGCTCCAGGTACTCTGGGACAGGATGTGGATGTGGTATCAGGTCAGGTGAAGCGTGACTTCGATATCAACCCATATTCTTACGCCCTGAACACATCACGTGCGCTGGATCCTTATACTTATTATCATGCCAACTATGCAGCATTCAACATCCTGCATGAGCTGGAGAGCAACTACATCGACCTGAACGTGGCTGATGCCAAGTTCCAGATGGAGCTGAAGTGGAAGCCTTTCAAGGATCTGGAACTCTCTACACTGGGTGCCATCAAGTATAGCACTTCTTCGCAGGAGCACAACATCCTGGAGGATTCAAACCAGGCGTTGGCTTACCGCGCCATGGACAACTCGCTGATTCGCGATGCCAACAAGCTGCTCTTCACTGACAAGGACGACCTCTATGCCCTGCCAGTATCCGTATTGAAGCAGGGTGGTATCTATCAGCGCACAGAGAACCGTATGTTGGACTATGACTTCCGTGCCACAGCCAACTATAACCATACTTTTGCGCATAAGCACATCGTCAACCTCTTCGGTGGTCTCGAGACTACCAGCATCAGCCGTAACCGCAGCTGGTTTAACGGCTGGGGCATGAACTACCGTGGCGAGACTGCTTACTTTGAGTATCTCTATTTCAAGAAGTTGGATCAGGAGAACTCCAACTACTACAGCCTGCGCAACACCGATTCACGCAGTGCCGCATTCTATGCCAATGCCACTTATTCGTTCAACGGAAAGTATGTAGTGAACGGAACATTCCGCTACGAGGGTTCTAACCAGATGGGTCGTACTACCAAGGCACGTTGGATGCCTACATGGAACCTGTCTGGTGCATGGAACGTACACGAGGAGAGCTTCTTCCCTAAGCTCAAGCCATTGTCAAGCCTCACCTTCCGTGTGTCTTACAGTTTGACAGGTACTCCTCCTGATGCATCTTACTGCAATGCGCTCACCAAGCTCTCTATGAATACTCCTTACCGTCCTACTACTACCGACAAAGAGTTGGGATTCGTGGTAGCAGCAGTCGGTAACGATGAGCTTACCTACGAGAAGAAGCACGAGTTCAACTTCGGTGTGGATGCAGGTTTCTTCAACAACCGTCTGAACGTGACATTCGATGTATATCAGCGTCGTAACTTCGACGAGATTGCTCCTACCGTTACCCAGCTCTATGGCACAGCCTATGCCAATGTGGGTTCCATGAAGTCATGGGGTGAGGAGTTGAGCATCTCTTCTACCAACGTGAAGACCAATGATTTCAGTTGGCAGACCAGCCTGATTTACTCTCACAACCGCACAGAGATTACCGACCTCTACAATCAGGGTCGCGTCATCGACCTGGTACAGGGTAACGGTTTTGCGAAGCAGGGTTATCCAGCCCGCGCCTTGTTCTCCATCCCATTCGTGGGCGTCAACGAGAAGGGCTATCCTGTATGCATCAACGAGAAGGGCCAGGCTACCGTGGGTGACCTCAACTTCCAGGAGCGTGACAATACCGACTATCTGATTTACGAGGGTTCTACAGACCCTATCTACAATGGTTCCCTGGGTAACACCTTTAACTATAAGGGCTTCCATCTGAACCTGTTCCTTACATACGCCTTCGGCAACGTGGTGCGTCTTGACCCGGTTTTCAGTGCCAAGTATAACGACTTGACATCAATGACCCACGATTTCAAGAACCGCTGGATGCAGCCTGGTGATGAGAATGTTACCAATGTGCCTGGTGTAGTGAGCCGTTATGAGTATGAGCAGAACCGTACATTGCTGAGCACTGCCTACAATGCCTACAACTATACTTCTGTTCGCACAGCCAAGGGTGACTTCATCCGTCTAAAGGAGATTTCACTGGCATACGACTTCCCACACCGCTGGTTGGAGAACTCACCAGTGAACAACATCTCATTGAAGCTTCAGGCTACCAACCTCATGCTGCTCTATGCAGACAAGAAGCTGAACGGTCAGGATCCTGAGTTCATGAATGCGGGTGGTGTGGCTTCGCCAATGCCAAAGCAGTTTACTCTTACATTGAAACTTGGACTTTAATTATTGTAGAAAATAAAAATGAAAATAAAGAAATTATATATCGCCATTGTAGCGTTGGCACTGTCGGCTGGCATGACTTCCTGCAACGATTATCTGGACAAGCAGCCAGATAGCCGTCTGGACTTGCAGAGTCCTACCGATGTGTCGAAGCTCCTGGTTAATGCCTACCCACAGGTGCATCCAGCCTATCTGCTGGAGATGTATTCTGACAATACCGATTGCAACCTGAATACCGTTTGGGATGCAGCCAATCGTTTCCAGCAGCAGGCATACGAATGGGACGACATTACAGAAACCAGTGATTACGAGGCTCCATCTACTTACTGGTCAACCTACTATGATGCCATTACCACAGCCAATATCGCTTTGGAGCACATCAACAGTCAGGCAGATCAGAGCTCTTATTCTGCTCAGAAGGGTGAGGCTCTCCTGTGTCGTGCCTATGCCATGTTCCAGTTGGCTAACGTATTCTGCATGGCTTACGACGAGACCACAGCAGCCACAGACCTGGGTCTTCCTTACCCAGAGGTGGTTGAAACCAATGTACACGTGAAGTACGACCGCGGTACCCTTGCCGAACTCTATGCCAAGATTGACAAGGATTTGCAGGAAGGCTTGAAGCTGGTAGGTTCTACCTACGACAAGCCTAAGTTCCACTTCACATCTACTTCTGCTGCCGCTTTCGCAGCCCGTTTCTACCTCTATTACCAGAAGTATGACAAGGCTGTGGAGTATGCCAACAAGGTATTGGGCAGCAACGCCAAGGGTATGCTGAGAGACTGGAACACCTGGGGTGCTCTTTCTGCCAACAAGCAGATTCAGCCTAATGCCTACATCAACTCATCTGTGAAGGCAAACCTGCTGCTGCAGGTGGTTGTTTCTGAATGGGGAGTCATCGGAGGTCCGTTCCAGTATGGTGACAAGTATGCACACAGTGCCATCGTAGCAGCCAAGGAAACCGTTCAGTCAGAAGGTCCTTGGGGCTTCAGCGACAAGGTGTTCAACTACACCGTGTTCTCTAATGCATCGCTTTCAAAGTATATCGTACGTAAGGTTCCTTACGATTTCGAGTATAGTGATATCCAGGCAGGTATCGGTACTCCTCACGCAGTATATGCAGAGTTTACAGCCGATGAGACCCTGCTCATAAGAGCAGAGGCACAGGCTTTGCTCGGTCATTATGCAGAGGCTCTGAACGATTTGAACACCGAGTTGGCTGCCTTCTCAAAGACAGGCGTGCAGCTTACCCTGGATGATGTGAAGAAGTTCTACAGCGACGCTGTTACCGCTTATTACACTCCTGAGAAGCCAACTCCACGCAAGGCGCTGCACACCAGCTTCGCTATCGACAAGGATACAGAGGAGCCTTTGCTGCAGTGCATCCTTCACCTGCGCCGAATCATGACCATTCACGAAGGCTTGCGCATGCAGGATGTGAAGCGCTACGGCATCACCATCTATCGCCGTGACGTGAAGAGCAACTACAAGATTACAGACGTCACCGACACCATGGAGGCACGCGACCCACGTCTCGCCATCCAGTTGCCACAGGATGTAATCACTGCGGGTGTTACACCAAACCCTCGCAATAAGTAAAAAAACATAAAATAATAGTAAGAAATGAAACATAATATATATATGTTGATGTTGGCATTGGTGATGGGCCTGGGCTTCGTGTCTTGCTCAGACAATGACCCGGACGATCCAACCATCTTCCCTGTTACCTCTCCACAGAGAGACAGCCTGGACTTGTGGTTGCAGAAGAACTACACCAGTCCTTACAACATCGATTTCAAGTATAAGATGGAGGACATCGAGTCTGACTATACTTATACCCTGACTCCAGCCGACTCGGCAAAGTCTGCCAAGCTGGCTATCATCATCAAGTATCTCTGGCTCGATTCATACGCCGAGGTGCTGGGTCCTGATTTCGTGAAGCACAATGTGCCAAGAGTAATCCACCTGATTGGTAGTCCGGCTTACAACAGCAACGGAACCATGGTTCTGGGTACTGCCGAGGGCGGCTTGAAGGTAACACTCTACATGGTGAACAACCTGACCGATGCTATGCTTTCAAGCTATGCATCGATGACTCAGTATTACTTCCACACCATGCACCACGAGTTCACCCACATTCTGAACCAGAAGAAGCCTTACGACACCTCTTATAATAAGATTACCGAGTCGGGCTACGTGAGTGGTAACTGGTATCAGATTCAGGATTCTGAGGCTCACGGCAAGGGCTTTGTCACTCCATACGCAATGTCAGAGGGCTTGGAGGACTTCGCCGAGATGCTGTCTACCTATATCACTTATACTCCTGAGCAGTGGCAGGCAATCCTCGACGATGCCCAGGAGAATGGTGGCGACGAGGCTGTAGCTGCATTGAACCAGAAGCTTAACATCGTGAGAAACTACATGCAGGATTCATGGGACGTGGATATCGATGTGTTGCGTGCAGCCATCCTGCGTAGAGGCAGTGAGTTGAGTTCTTTGGATTTGGAACATTTAAAATAGAATAGATTTATGAAACATATATTTATAGCTATCGTTTGCTTGTTGGGCAGTATGAGCTTGCAGTCGTGTCTGCACGATGACAAGGAATTCTTCGACGAGTCGGCTGCCAACCGCATCGAGAGCACCGTTGAGAATACCCAGAAGATTCTGGAATCTTCTGAGAACGGATGGCAGCTTCATTATTTCACAGGCAAGGGAATGACCGGTGGCGGCTATACCTTCCTCATGAAGTTTGCCAATGGCAAGGTGACCGTGGCTGGCGATACAGCCGTTGCTGCACCTACCGAGCGCGCCACATCCAGTTATACCGTTGACCGCAGCATGGGACCTGTGCTCTCTTTCAACACCTATAACGACATCTTCCATTTCCTGGGAGAGCCTACATACGGCAATATAGAAGGTGAGCAGGGCGACTGGGAGTTCGTGATTACCAAGCTTACAGAAGACAGCATCTTCGTAAAAGGTAAGAAGTGGGAGAACGAGATGGTATTCACCCGCATGGCTGACGGCGTAGACTGGACTTCCTATCTGGACAGCATCGCCGACGTGCAGAAGCGCCTGGGCGTGAACTACAGCGTGGGCAATTCTTCGGATGCCAGCAAGATGGTGGAGATTAATTCCGCCACACGCCGCATTCTTTCGCGCACTGCCGACGGACAGATGGTAGAGCAGCCTTTCTATGTTACTCCTACCGGTATCCATGCCGTTAACGAGCCTGTGGCTCTGGGTGAGGATAAGGCACAGGACTTCCTGGTAAGCAAGGCAGGTGTAATGACAGCCAAGGGCAACGAGAATCTGATCTTGAATTCCTATGCTCCTGGCATCGATACCTGGGTAGGCGAGTGGACACTCTCAGCCATGCAGGGTTCCTGCGATATGACCATCTCGAAGGTGGAAGACCTGGAGAACATGCTGAAAGGTACATTCACCACTGGCGGATATACCTATAATATCGGCTTGAGCTTCAACCCGGAGACGGGTGCACTCAACCTGCCTTCTCAGCTGATTGATGACCCTAGCGGTAGATATCCTGCCTTGTGGCTGATGAACGCCGACCTGAATAAGGGAACGTTGCTCGGACAGGGTGGTATGAACGTGGTATGGCACGGCGTATCTCAGGAAGGTGACTTCGAGGACGATGGCACACTGGCTTCTGAAGGCTATGCTTCTGATACATTCATTGCCCTGGCTTGTACCGCAAAAGGAGAGCCTATCAAGGAGAATGGACAGTATGTGTTTGTCATCGAATGGTATTATCTTTCTAATTTGACTCCAAACAAATAATCAAGCAAGATGAAGAAATCTATATATATAATAGGTATGGCTGCCATGGGGCTGATGGCCTCATGCAGCAGTGACAGCGATTATCAGGCTGTGGCCGAGAGCACTATCAACGTGCTTTCTGCCCAGACTTCGCTCGGACCTAATGCCAGCGAAGGTGAAGTAACCGTGGACTGTACTCCTGCCAAGGCTTACACCGACGAACCTTCATGGCTCAGCGCCAGCATCGAGGGCAGCACCGTGAAGCTGGCTGCTCTTGCCAACGACTCTCGCCAGTCGCGCAACGCCAAGCTAGTTATCAAGAAGACAGAGGCCGACTCTGTGATAATCAATGTTTCCCAGTATGGCCTGGTGTTCGAGATGAACAAGGCTGATATGATTTTCAGCAGCGACGAGGCTACGGAGTTCGTGAAGGCATACAGTTCTAATTCTGATGTCAAGATTACCTATGCTCCTGAGTGGGCAAAGGCTTCGGTTGATGCCGTGAGCAAGGAATTGAAGGTATCGCTCAGCGAGAATACTACAGGTCATCTCCGTGCCGACTATATCAAGTTTCAGGTGGCAGCCGTTACCGACTCTTTCGTGGTGAAGCAGTTTGACTTCGACAAGGATATTGCCGGAGAGTATGTTTATTCTTACTACGATTTCAACGAGGATGACAAGCTGGAACTGCAGACGGTGCATGCTACATTGAGCCGCACCGAGCTTTCTATTCCTAAACTGGGCCTGGTATTCCCTATCTCTGTGAATGAGAAAACAGGTAGCGTGGAGACTCGCAGCAGCCAGTGCCTGGGTAAGGTGGGTAAGTACTTTATCTATGATACCTTCCTCGACGAGGATGGCGCTTACTACATGGGTACAGAGTCTGGAGTTATTTCTGCCACATTCAAGTATAGTGAGGAGTATGGCACTTACGGATTCTTTGGCGGTACTGCCTATAATGTCAATAATGAGTCGGGCAACTTCCTGGCTATGATTCTGCAGGTGTTCAAGGCGAAGAGTCCTTCCATGTCTAACTACGTGCTCGATCAGGGTTTGATGGTACAACCATTCCTCATGGATATACCAAAGGGCGGTGATGCATCTTCTGCCAAGCGTCAGGCTCCAGCCCTGGCTCGCCAGATGGGTCCATCTGCCAGCAGTATGGCAGCCAAGCTTGCAGTATGGCAGTCGTATCGTAAATCTTCTATCATTAAATAAACTTAAAAAGTAAGTAATCATGAAATTATTATCTACACTTTGCCTCACTTTGCTCCTGGGAGCAAGCGGCACTGCGGCGATGGCCTCCAGCAAGGCATCGTTTGCCAAGAAGTTTAAGAATGCCGATATCCATCGCCTGGTTTCTGTGCCAGGCATGGTAAATTGCAGCAACAGTGCTTACCAGATGCGCCAGGCTGGCTTTGCCACAGTGTGCAATGCTCCTACACGCGTAGGCGATACTCCTACCAATTCGGCTTCGGGCGAGGCTTACGGATGGGTTACAGGTTCTGATGGTGGCAACTGGTATTTCACCCAGAACATTACTTCAAGAGACTCTGTTTACAGCGAGTATTATACAGCTCACTTCCATGAGTCTTCAGAAATCACACTGTTCGATAACAACCACAAGCAGGTGGGCTCTATCAATATCACTGTTCCTGAAGGATGGAAGCATGTGACAGGTATTACTCCATACGGTCCTATCACCAAGAAGCTTTTCGATAAGGACGAGAAGTCTGACGAAATCCTGGTGGAGTTCCACGATGCCTTCAACGGTGCGGATAAGTATCTGACTCGTGCCTACGATGTCAATACCGGTGAAATCAAGTTCGAGATGGAGGGTACCGGTCTGGTATTCGATGCATCTAAGGGCTGGAACAGCTACCAGCGTCTGATCATGACTCACGAGTCTGATGAGAAGTATAGTATCGATGTGATAGCCCCTCCTACCTGGGGAAAGGATAAATGTTATGTGGAGTATACTTTCAACTTTGATATTGACAACCGAATCAACTATCTGCAGGGTTCTTGCTTCAACTGTATGAATGTGGATGGTACTCCTTACTATGTTCTGGCAGAGTATGATAAGCCATTTACAAATACCGAGGCAGGTGATGGTTCCTCGGATATTAAGCAGGAACCAGGCAACTTTCTGGTATTGAGAACTTTAGATAAAAATTTTGATAAGGTAGATAGCATCCGTGTATCTATCGATGCACCAGAGGGCACTCCATACCGTTCTGCTGCTTTCGGTCTCTTCGGTAACAATGATTTGTCTAAGGGCTACTTCAGCAACAGCGGCAAATTGAACTATGTGGTAGGACTTTACGATTATGCTCCTGCTTTGGATGGAGACTTGATTTCTTATGCCGTTTACGACTCAGAGAATGGTAAGTTGAAGGATATCTGCGACAAGGTAACAAGCAACAAGAGAGGTTTGCTGAATACCATCCATGGTAAGTCAGAACAGATGTGGTTCTTGCAGACCATGGGTACAAGCGAAGGTTCAGGACAGCAGATTCAGCTGGTTGATGTTCCTTCTTGCGAGAAGGTTGGTGTGTTGCCACAGAGCATTGATGGCAATGCCATCTCTTCTAATTTCGACCGTTACCCAACTGCTGCCAATGCGCAGGGCTACCAGTATGTCATTGCTTTGTCACATGCACAGTCTAATGAGGCAGGCGAGGTTCTTGCTCCTATCGCTTGGGTGAACCCTGATTGCACCATCGATCATGTTGACAGACTTAACTTGGGTCTGAAGGCAGAGAACTTCGCTCCATTGATCAACAGCACCTCACTCAACCCATATCTCTTCAATACCGATGATGATATGGAGTATGTATATATTGCCAAGAAGCGCCGCGAGGATGGCAGCAACAAGATTGACAACGTATTGGAAGTTTCCAAGCTTGATGGTACCGTTATCAAGTCATGGCGAGGTGATGATAACTATGTCTTCTCACAGGCAAGTTTCCCTGTTATGAACGATTTGGGCAAGCGCCAGATGTTTGTCGTGTTCGAGGATAGAGCGAATAATAAGTATGACATGAACTTCTACGACCTTCCTTTCACCAAGTTTGAACAGGGTGGTACTGGTACTGTAGAGGATCCATACCTGATTGCTACTACTGGTGACTTCCAGCAGCTGGCTCTGGAGCCAACCAAGAACTACAAGATGGTAGCTGATATTGATATGTCTAAGGCTGCACAGTGGTGGACTCCTGTCAAGAACTTCACTGGTTCTCTGGATGGTGATGGTCATACTATCTATAATCTTGGTGTGAAGACAACAGAGGACCATACAGGTTTGTTTGGTACCCTCGACCTCAATGGTATTGCCAAGAACCTGATCTTCGTGAACCCTACTGTAGAGGTGACCAATACCAACCAGTTTGCCGGTGTGTTGGCAGGTGAGACCAATTATACTTATGATGGTAAGGGCCAGGCTACTAATGTAGATAGCATTTTTGTTTATGGTGCCAAGATTGCAGGTGATGATCAGTCGTTTATGGCTGCGGGCGGTCTCGTTGGTAGCGCTAATCTTAAGACCAAGATCAATAACTGTTCTTTCCAGGGTGAGATTACTTTGCCTAACTCTGAGAATGTGGGTGGTATCGTTGGTCAGACTCGTACAGGCTCTAGCGTGAACGCATGTTATGCAAATGTCAATGCCACAGCCAAGACTGTTTTGGGTGGTATTGTCGGTATTGCAGGTACTCCTCATGATTACTGTAAGTTCACCAACTGCGAGGTTCGCGGTCAGTTGACAGCTGAGAATGCTGTAGGTGGATTCGTTGGTGACAATTACTTCAACGAAATCTCTAATGTGATCAGCCATGCTGATATCGTAGCAACCAGCAAGTCTGTCTGGAACGGATATGCTGCAGGTGGTATCGTTGGTATGATGGAAAGCTCCTGGACTGAAGGCGATGGTTATGTAAAGAACTGCATCTTCGACGGCTCTATCAAGGCTTTCGAGAATGGTGAAGAGGTAAGCAACCCTGCTACTACTCATCAGATTGCCGGTAGAACTATCGCTGATGAGGACTATGCTGAGGATGAGACTCCTAAGACAGAGACTCGTCTTTCTAACAACTATACTGCCAACAATGTGGGTAACACAGATGCTGCCAGCGTTGAGGGTGCCTTCAAGGCAGCCAAGGAGATGAACAAGGACTTCTTCGCAGGTTTGGAGTATGCTTACGGAAGCACTCTCGCTGAGCCTTGGAAGGAGGATGGAAGCAAGGTTCCTACTCTTTATTTCAACAATATCGCAAAGGCTCTCGCTGTTAGCGCAGATGATGTAACTGTAGGTACTGACGATGAGGGCGCTGTTGTAGTTCAGGTTTCTGTATATGGTATGGAGAACGCAGACCTGGAGTCTGACCTGGAAGTTACTGCTAGTGGTAATGCTACTGCTACTCTTGGTGAGGCTCATGGCAACAGCATCGACCTGGTTATCAAGGGTACGAAGACGGGTATCGGTGAGGTTACCGTTAGCTTCGGTGAGTTCTCTGCTACAATCAATGTAACAGTTCTCAAGAACTATGTAAGCGGTATCGAGAACGTAGAGGATGCTGCAGCTTTGGTTATCAAGGCAGCTGACGCTCAGATTTCTGCCGAGGGTGCTGACGCTATCTATGTTTACAGCGTAAACGGCAAGCTGGTAGGCAAGACTTCTGGTGCTGCTTTCAGCACAGCAGGTTTGACCTCTGGTCTCTACATCGTAAAGGCAACTGATAAGGCTGGTCATAAGGCTACAGCCAAGTTTGTTATCAAGTAAGTATGAAACAATTAATTATATTCAGTTTATTGGTGGTCTGCTTTGTGCAGGCCACCTTTGCTATTCCTGCTTATCCGAAACCTTTGAAGGTGAAGCAGGCTGATGGCTCCTGGATCACCATCCAGATGTATGGTGATGAGCATGGCCATTATGTGATGACTTCCGACGGTATTCCGCTCGTGTTCAATGCCCAGCTGCGAAACTACGAGTATGCCGACTGGAAGAATGGTGAGGTGCAGGTTAGCGGCATCAAGGCTACAGAGGCTTCTGACAGAAGTGCTCAGGTCAAGAAGTTCATCGAAAGCCAGGACAAGTCTGCCATCTTGGAATCTTTCAAGCGTGCCCGTCTGCAGCAGCTGCAGCAAACCCTTTCGTCTCGCAGGAATGCTTCTCTGAAAGCCGGCAGCAATCCTCAGAAAGAGAAATTGAACAATTTTCCAACCATTGGTGAGGTTCACTCATTGGTCATCTTGGTGCAGTTTGCTGATACCAAATTCTCTACCGTAGGTAGCGATGCACATCAGTTCTTCAACAACATGCTCAATGAACCTGGATTTACTTACAGCAATGGTGCCAATGGAAGTGCGAGAGATTTCTATCTGAACAGTTCCAATGGCAGATTCCAACCTCAGTTTGATGTCATCGGTCCTGTAACATTACCTGAGAAATATTCTTATTATGGAGCCAACAAAGGCTCTTCCGTAGATAATCCTGTCCGTCTGGAGGAATTTGTGAGAGAGGTTTGTACACTTGCTGCCCCATCGGTTGATTTCTCCCAATATGACCATAACCAGGATGGCTACATTGACAACATCTATTTTTTCTATGCCGGAAAGGGTGAGGCAGATTCAGGCGATGGCAATGCTCTCTGGCCACATTCTGCCTATTATTCGGATATCGCTACGCAGGCAGGAGCTGCCCAAACTTCGCTGAAACTGAATGGAGTAGAGGTAGGCAACTATACCTGCAGCAACGAAATCAATGGTACCCTCATCACACCTCAGCCTGCGGGCATCGGTACCTTTGTACATGAATTCGGTCATGTGCTGGGTCTTGCCGATCATTATGATGTAAATTATGGCATAACAACCTTCACCCCTGGTTCTTTCGATACCATGGCACAGGCTTCTTACAACAACAATGGCAATACGCCTGCGGCATTCTCTGCCTATGAGCGTGCCTGTCTGGGATGGCTCGACCTGACTGTGTTGAAGAATGGGATAGATACCCTCAATGTCCTGCCTGACCTGAACGTCAGCAATAAGGCATACATGGTGCCTGTGGGAGGAACCAATGATCAGGAATACTTCATCATGGAGAACCGCCAGCAGAAAGGCTGGGATGCGTTCATTCCGGGCCATGGCATGTTGCTTTGGCATATCGATTATGATGCCAAGGCTTGGGAGAAAAATGAATTGAACATCACTGGCACTCATCAGCGTGTGGATATCGTTGAGGCTGATAACAAGCTTACCGACAATACCCGTGCGGGAGATCCGTTCCCTGGAACATCGAATGTGACTCAGTGTAATCTGACTTCCTGGGCTGGTGGCAAGGTGATGTCACTGGATGATATCGAGGAGAAGGATGGCGTCATCAATCTCATGCTCGGCGGACTTAATCTGAAACTGAATACTCCTGACGTGAAGGTTACTGAGGTCCAGGATAGCAGTATTGTGGTAGGATGGACAGATGTGCCTGTTGCCAAGCAATATGTTCTGAACATCAGCTCAGTGGTGAATGGAAAGAAAGAATTTCTGCCGCTCTATAATAATAAGGTGTATACAGCAGCACAGCCTTCTCTTCATGTTGAGCGCTTGAGTCCTGAAACAACCTATGAGATTACCTTGCAGGCTAACCGTGGCTCTTATACTTCTGATGTCTACATCCAGCAGTTCACTACTGCTGCTATTCCTTTCAGCAAGTATTATGTGACTGATGTAAAGGCTACCGCAGTCGGTAAAACAGGCTTCACGGCTTCATGGAAAGGTATGGAAGCAGCAGATGATTACGTAGTCACCCTGCATAAGATGGTTTATGCAACAGAGGCAACTCAGAAGGGCTATGATTTCAGCAAAGAACTCGAGGGTATGCCATCGCTTTGGAAAACCAATGGTAACCTGAGCATGAACAATTATGGCGAGGAATCACCTTGCCTCCGTCTCAACAAGATAGATACCTATCTGAAGATGGCATCTGCCGGCAACCGTATATCTTCTGTCAAGTTCTTCGCCAAGTCATCTTCTTCAACCAAGGCAACCTTGGCAGTAGAGGCTTATCAGAATGGAGAATGGAAGCAGATTGCTACTTTGCAGGGCGGTGCAGACATGGCTTCGGGAGATACCTATAGCTATGATTTGCCGGAGTTGGCTGATTCTGTAAGACTGAATGTCATCCAGCGTACTTCCGGTGCTTTCTATATCGATGATGTGCTTTTGGGATGCAATGCATTGATTCACGAACCAGTGGCAGCCTACCAGAAGGTTTCTACCAATGGCAAGACAGAGTTCGCATTCTCAGGTCTGGAAACAGATGCTACCTATGCGCTGGTAGTAAACGCCAGCAAGAAGGGTGAACTTTCTTACAGTTCCAAGGAACTCATCGTGACACCGGCAAGTTCTACGGGTATCAGTTCTGTCACAGCCACCCCGTCACGTAATGGACAGAAGAGATTCTACGATCTCAATGGCCGCAGGGTTTCTGCCAAGGAGATGCGTCATGGCATTTATATCGTGAAGCAGGGAAACAAGGTATATAAAATCGTGAAATAATAAATACTCCAGCTGCTCAGAAGATGGATGAATACATCTCTACCCTTGACTCAGAGTGTCCAACAGTAAAGGATGAGTACTTAACCAAGCTGGATGACCTCAATGTAGAGATGAGCCAGATGTTCATGAAGCTTTATCAGGAAGACTTGACTCAGGAGCAGTTCAACGCGATGTTGGCTAGAATTGACGCTATCCTGGCTGAGGCTCAGAAGATTGTAGATGAGGCTAAAGAGGCTGAGAAGGTTGCAACCGGCATCAGCGGCATCACTGTCAGCAGGCTGTCAAGGCTGGCAAGGTTTACTCTATCGACGGCAAGCGCATAAGCAAGTCTGCCAAGGGTCTTGTTATTATCAATGGCAAGAAGGTGATTTTAAAGTAAGTTATATATCTTCTCTCGAGCCCACGAAGTAGGGCTTTAAATAGACTTCATTTCGGCTCCCTCGGTCTTTGTGCTGAGGGAGCTTTTTTTGCTTATCCTGAGCAGAAAAGCGCAAACTAAGTTAAATATTCATAAAAGTTTAGGGTTAAAACTCGTAACCTACACATAATCAAATAAAAATGTGTAATTTTGCAGTCCGATTATTTCGGGGATACACTTAGAGTCCCCTGGGTATGGTGTGTTAATAGCACTTCCTGTGGCCGGGATTTGCGGTTAGTGAATCACCTATCCGAAACATAAGTGAGTAAGAAAAGATTAAAAACGTTTTTTAGTAGTAAATTTAAATTTTAAAATGGACACATTAAGTTTCAAGACTATCTCTGTTAATAAGGAGACAGCTAAGAAAGAGTGGGTTGTAATCGACGCAACAGACCAGGTAGTAGGTCGCCTTTGCTCAAAGGTTGCTAAGTTGCTTCGCGGTAAGTACAAGCCAACTTTCACTCCACACGTAGATTGTGGTGACAACGTAATCATTATCAATGCAGCTAAGGTTGTATTCTCTGGCAAGAAGGAGACTGATAAGGTTTACACACGTTACACTGGTTACCCTGGTGGTCAGCGCTTCAATACTCCAGCTGAGTTGCGCAAGCGTCCTGATGGAATGGACAAGATCCTCCGTCATGCAATTAAGGGTATGTTGCCAAAGGGCCCTCTCGGTCGCTCTTTGATGGACAACCTCTTCATTTACGATGGCACAGAGCACAAGCATGAGGCTCAGCAGCCAAAGGCAATTGATATTAACCAGTATAAATAATTAAGGTAGAATGGAAGTAATTAATGCAATTGGTCGCCGTAAGAGCGCTGTAGCTCGCGTATACCTCACAGAGGGTACAGGTAAGATCACAATCAACAAGAAAGATATTGAAACATATTTCCCATCAGCAATCCTTCGCTATGTAGTAAAGCAGCCATTGCAGTTGCTCGAAGCTGAGGGTAAGTATGATATTAAGGCAAACCTCGACGGTGGTGGTTTCACCGGTCAGAGCCAGGCTCTCCGCCTCGCTATCGCTCGCGCTCTCGTTAAGATCGACGCTAACGATAAGAAGGCATTGAAGGATGCAGGCTTCATGACACGTGACTCACGTGCTGTAGAGCGTAAGAAGCCAGGTCAGCCAAAGGCTCGTCGTCGCTTCCAGTTCAGCAAGCGTTAATCTTATACATATATTTTATTATATATTCAGATTATTATAGCTGAGCTAAAAAGTTTAGTATCTAAATCGGTGAGATTCCATTAATCGGGGACTACTCATCGACTGATTCTAGTAGATTTTTTTTCGATAAGCGAGAGCAGAGCCATGCTTGCATGAGTTATGCCGAGCGGAGAAAAAATGCACGTTAGTGAATTCAAAAGAAAGTAAACACAATTTAAAAAGAAAAGACAATGTCAAGAACAAATTTTGACCAGTTACTTCAGGCAGGTTGCCACTTCGGACACCTCCGTCGCAAGTGGAACCCAGCAATGGCTCCTTACATCTTCATGGAGCGTAACGGTATTCATATTATCGACCTCAACAAGACTGTTGCTAAGGTAGACGAGGCTGCTGAGGCCCTCAAGGAAATCGCCAAGACAGGTAAGAAAATCCTGTTTGTCGCTACTAAAAAACAAGCTAAGGATGTAGTTGCCGAGAAGGCAGCTTCTGTAAATATGCCATACGTTAACGAGCGTTGGGCTGGTGGTATGCTTACCAACTTCCCTACAATCCGTAAGGCAGTTAAGAAAATGACAAACATCGACAAGTTGATGAACGATGGTACATTCTCTAACCTCTCTAAGCGTGAGTTGCTGCAGATCAGCCGCCAGCGCGCTAAGTTGGAGAAGAACCTCGGTTCTATCGCTGACTTGAGCCGTCTCCCTAGCGCACTCTTCGTTATCGACGTAATGAAGGAGCACATCGCTGTTAAGGAGGCTAACCGTCTTGGTATTCCAGTTTTCGGTATCGTTGATACAAACTCAGATCCTAAGAATATCGACTACGTTATCCCAGCTAATGATGACGCTAAGGACTCAGTAGAGGCTATCCTCACTGCTGTTTGCGGTGCTATCGCTGAGGGTATCGAGGAGCGTAAGGCTGAGAAGGCTGACGACAAGGCTGCTGCTGAGCAGAAGGATCAGCCTAAGAAGAAGGCTGCTCGCAAGGACGAGGCTGAGTAATTAGGCAAACAAAAATATACTGGAGCCATTGATTCTGTTTTATGATTCGATGGCTTTAGTACTTTTAAAGCAAAGATTATTATTAACTTTTAATATTAAAAAATATTATGGCTGTTTCAATTGAAGATATCAAGAAACTTCGCGCTATGACTGGTGCTGGTCTTGCTGACGTTAAGAAGGCACTCACAGAGGCTGAAGGTGATTTCGATAAGGCAAAGGAGTTGCTCCGTGAGCGTGGTCTCGCTATCGCTGCTAAGCGTTCTGACCGTGAGACTTCTAACGGTTGCGTTCTCGTTAAGAAGGTTAACGATTTCGCTGCTATCATCGCTCTCAAGTGTGAGACAGACTTCGTTGCTAACGGTGCTGACTTCATCAAGTTGACATCTGACATCCTCGACGCTGCTATCGCTGCAAAGGCTCATACTCTCGACGAGGTGAAGGCTTTGAAGGTTGGCGAGTCTGATGCTCAGGCTGCTGTTACACAGCGTTCTGGTATCACCGGTGAGAAGATGGAGCTCGACGGCTACTGCGTTCTCGAGGGTGACAACATCGAGGTTTACGACCACATGAACAAGCACACTTTGTGTACTATGGTTCAGCTTAACGAGAACAACGAAGAGGCTGGTCACAAGATAGCTATGCAGGTAGCTGCTATGCGCCCTGTAGCTCTCGACGAGTCTTCTGTTTCTGAGGAGACTAAGAAGACTGAGCTCGAGGTTGCTGTTGCCAAGACTAAGGAAGAGCTCGTAGAGAAGGCTGTTAACGCAGCTTTGAAGAAGGCTGGCATCAACCCAGCTCACGTTGACTCTGAGGATCACATTGAGAGCAACACCAAGAAGGGTTGGTTGACACCTGAGCAGGCTGAAGAGGCTCGCAACATCAAGAAGACTGTAGGTGAGGAGAAGGCTGCTTCTTTGAACCCAACTATGATCCAGAACATCGCTAACGGTCGTCTGGCTAAGTTCTTCAAGGAGAACTGCCTCGTTGACCAGGAGTTCCAGTTCGGTGATGGCGACAAGCAGACAGTTGCTCAGTACCTCGCTTCTCAGAGCAAGGATCTCAAGATTGTTGCTTACCAGCGTTTTACTCTTGCAGCTGAGTAATTATTATTCGGAAGCAACTGTTAATTTGACTTATAGTTAAATTAGAATATCCGGGAGTTATGGAGTTAAAGCTTTGCTTTGCTTCTAACTCCCATTTCTTTTTTATAAATATTTTTGAGTTATGAAGATATTTGCTATCGGTATGAACTATACCGAACACAATAAATCGCTCCATGGTACGTTATCTAAACCAGAGCGTCCTGTTATCTTTACCAAGGCAGACTCGGCGCTGCTCAACAACGGCAAGCCTTTCTTCATTCCAGACCATCTGGGAAGAATTGAATATGAGACTGAATTGGTGGTGAGAATCTGTAAGTTGGGAAAGACCATTCCGCAGCGTTTCGCCCACCGCTATTATGATGCGGTGACCGTGGGCATCGACTTTACCGCCCGCGAGATGCAGAAGAAGCTGAGAGAGGCTGGACAGCCATGGGAACTTGCCAAGGGATTCGACGGTTCGGCTGCCATCGGAGAATGGGTAGACATCCAGAAGTTCCGTGACATCCAGGCCATCCATTTCCATCTCAACATCAACGGTGAGAACGTGCAGGAGGGCTGTTCCAGCGATATGCTCTACAAGGTGGATGAGATTATCTCCTACATCAGCCAGTACTTCACGCTGAAGACGGGCGACCTGCTCTATACGGGCTGTCCTACTGGTTGCGGTCCGGTGAAGATTGACGACCATCTGGAGGGCTATCTGGAAGACAGAAAGGTGCTCGATTTTATGTGTAAATAATCAAAAGATAGAATTCTAGGTAGGAATATATGAATATGAGTAAGACTTTTCGGATATGGTGGATAGGGTTGTGCCTTCTCTTCATGGCATTGCCCGTTTCGGCACAGAAGTTCTTTAACCTCACTTCGGATGAAGTGAAGGTAGACTCTGTCTTGCCGCAATTCATCTATTCCTATCCCTTGCAGGGTGATTATCAGGATTCCATTTATACCGTAGAGCTGAAATATCCGGAATATATCGATATGTCGGCTGATGATATTGCGCATTATAATCATCTTTCCGGTGCCATTCTGCCTGGTCAGGTGGTGGTAAACCAGAAGGTGATGGAATGCCGCAAGAAGGGAGTCCTGATGATTTCTCTTTCTCCGCTCCTCTTTAGGCAGAACAGATATCAGGCGCTGGTGAGCTTTATGCTCGATGTCAAGGCGCAGCCCTTGAAGCGGGCACAGCAGGAAGCCGGCAAGGAAAACCTGATGAAAAGCCGTGCTGCGGGCAAATCGGCTTCGCTCTATGCTGACCATTCTGTCCTGGCATCGGGAGCATGGGCTAAGATTAGAGTGAGCCAATCGGGCATTCATCAATTGACGGATGCCGTGGTGCGCCAAGCCGGATTCTCTAATATAAATAAGGTGAAGATTTATGGCTATGGCGGAAATCTGCAGAATGAGGCGCTTATAGCCGGTGAACTGAAGAAGCTTGATGATTTGCAGGAAGTGCCGCAATGTATTGTTGATGGCAAGCACTATTTTTATGCCAAGGGACCTGTAAGCTGGGAGGACAAGACTTCTATCCAGCGCATCCGGAATCCTTATTCTGATTACGGATATTATTTCATTACCCAGACTGGGGAAGAGCCTGCACGGATGGATTCTGCCACCTTTATATCTACCTATTTTCCCCAGGCTGAAGACTATCATTCGCTCTATGAGAAGGATGGATACAGCTGGTTCCCTGGAGGAAGGAATCTCTTCGACCCTACCGAAGTACCGTTGGGAGGCAAACAGCAGGTAGCCATCGTCAATCAGACCGGAAGCAGTAACGGAAAGTTGACCGTTGGGGTTACGATGGGTGTCAATGGTTCGGTAGAAGTTCAGAAGAATGGCGTTTATCTGGGAACCATCACCCTGCAGAAGTCGGTGACCTCTGATGCTTCCTACCAGATGGCAGTAGAGAGCTTTGCCACCTATCCACTAAAGGATTTATCAGAAAAGGATACCATCACCCTGCTGCCGAAGACGGGAGGTCCGATGCATCTCGACTATGTGGCGATGACTTGGGAGAAGCCTGTCCCTTTCCCTGGATTCACAGGCATGGTGCCTGCAGCACAGTATGTTTATGGCATCACCAATCAGGACCATCATGCTGACGGGGCGGCTGATATGGTCATCATCATCCCTACCTCCCAGAAATTACTGAAACAAGCTAAAAGACTGAAAGAATTTCATGAAACCCATGACGGGTTGAGAGTTACGATAGTGCCGGCTGATGAACTCTATAACGAGTTTGCCAGCGGAACCCCTGATGCCAATGCCTATCGCCGCTATCTGAGAATGCTCTACGACAAGGCTCAGACCGAGGCGGATATGCCTAAGTATCTGCTGATGTTTGGCGATTGCGTCTGGGACAACCGAATGCTGACGGCAAGCTGTAAGACGCTGAATCCTGACGACTATCTGCTTTGCTATGAGAGCGAGGAGTCTTTCTGCAAGGTGCATTGCTTCGTGAGCGACAGCTGGCTGGGCATCCTGGGCGAAGGAAAGGGAACGGATCCGAGAACCGAACTGCAGGATGTGGGTGTGGGAAGATTCCCGGTAACCACCGTCGACGAGGCTAGGATTATGGTAGACAAGACCATCAACTATGCCAACAACCAGAATGCTGGTGCCTGGCAGAACACCTTGATGTTCATGGGTGATGATGGCAACAACAATCTCCACATGAAGGATGCCAACGAGGTGGCTGATTTCATCTCTTCCCTCTATTCGGGCTATCTCGTCAGGAAGGTGATGTGGGATGCTTATAACCGTGTCACCTCTTCTACCGGAAATACCTATCCCGAAGCTACCAAGATTATCAAGCAGCAGCAGACCGCTGGAGCATTAATCATGGATTATGCCGGACATGCCAGCGAAACGCAGCTCTCTCATGAGGGCGTGCTGAAGATAGCTGATTTCAGGGAGTTCCGAAATGTCAATCTGCCTCTGTGGGTTACAGCCTGCTGCGATATTATGCCGTTTGACGGAGTGACTTCCAATATCGGCGAAGAGGCGGTGCTCAATGCTGGCGGCGGTGCTGTGGCTTTCTATGGTACAACCCGTACGGTTTATGCCCTGGAAAACAAGTATATCAACCGTGCTTTCATGCGCAGGGTACTGAGTAGGGTAGACGGCAAGCCGATAACGTTGGGCGAGGCACATCGTCTGGCTCAGAATGACATCATGATGGGCGCTGTGGTCCAGGGAGAAAAGGATAATTCCGAGAATCATCTCCAGTTTTCGCTGCTGGGAGATCCTGCCCTCTCGCTCAATCTGCCTCAGATGAAGGTGGTGGTAGACTCCATCAATGGGGTGGATTGCCGACAGACAGATGCGGTGGCGAAACTGAAGGCAGGTTCTATTGCCCGAATTGCCGGACATATTGAAGGGGCAGAGGATTATCAGGGTGTGGTGACTGCTACGGTTCGCGATTCCAGAAATCAGATTACCTGTAAGTTGAACGATACTTCTGATGATGGAGCTTCTGAGGCTTTCAGGTTCTATGACCGTCAGAAAACCCTCTTCAATGGTTCTGATAGTGTAAGAAATGGTCAGTTTGTCCTCTCCTTTGCTGTTCCTAAGGATATTAATTATTCGGATAGTGCGGGTCTGGTGAATCTCTTTGCCATCAACGGCAGCAAGAACCAGCCGGTGCAGGGGGCTTCCGACCGTTTCCTGGTGGGAGGCAGTGAGGAGATGCAGAACGATTCCATCGGTCCTTCCATCTATTGCTATCTCAATTCTCCTTCTTTCACGGATGGCGGAAGGGTGAATGCCACTCCTTATTTCGTGGCACAGATTACGGATAAGGACGGAGTGAATGTGTCTGGTAGCGGTATCGGACATGACCTGCAGCTCGTGATAGATGGAGATATGTCGAAGACCTATGTGCTCAACGATCATTTCACGTATGATTTCGGAAGCTATACCAGTGGTTCCACTTATTACAGCATTCCGGAGTTGGAGCCGGGCAAGCATCAGCTGATGTTCCGTGCATGGGATATCCAGAACAACAGTTCTACGGTCCGGCTGAACTTCAACGTGGTGAAGGGACTTACGCCTAATCTCTTCCAGGTGGGCGTGACGGAGAATCCTGCCCGTAATTCTACTACCTTCATCATCTCTCATGATAGGGCAGAGAGCAATATGGATGTGGTGATAGAACTCTATGATACTTCCGGTCGTCAGATATGGCGGCATGCAGAAAATGGAGTTCCTGCTTCTGGGACCTATACCGTGAAATGGGACTTGACGGTTGATGGCGGGCGACCTTTGTCTACAGGTCTCTACCTCTATCGGGTAAGGATTGCTGCCGGGGGTAGCAGTTATGCATCGAAAACCCAAAAACTGATAGTAATCAAATAGATAATATAAAAAATAAACATAATATGAATCAGACTTTCAGAATAATCATAGTAGGAGTCCTCTCCTGTCTGTCCTTGGGAGTGAAGGCGGCAGATGATGATGATACAAAGGAAAAGTTGTTCAATCCTGTCAATTACGCTGTCATATCGCAGACCATTGCGCCTGATGCCCGTGGTGGCGGTTTGGGTGATGTGGGTGCGGCTACCGACCCGGATGTCAACTCCCAGTATTGGAACCCGGCAAAGTATCCGTTCAATATTTCGCGTGCAGGTATCTCCCTGAACTTCACCCCTTGGCTGCGTTCATTGGTCAATGACATGAACCTTGCCTATCTGTCTGGTTATTACCGCATTGGCGATTATAGTGCCGTCTCTGCCTCCTTGCGCTATTTTAATATGGGCGAGGTATATACCGAAGATCCGGGTGTCAATCCGAATGCCAATCCGAATGCCATGACCATCAATCCATACGAAATGTCATTCGATGTGGCTTATTCTCTGATGCTCTGTGAGAAGTTTTCGCTTGCAGCAGCCATCCGCTGGATTTATTCTGATATGCGTTTCGATTACAAGGAGGACAGTTCTCCGGCTTCTGCCTTTGCTGCCGATATTGCCGCCTATTATCAGAACTATGTGGTTATAGGTCAGCGTGAATGCCAGCTGGGTGTGGGTTTGAATATTTCCAATATCGGTAGCAAGATTACTTTCAGCGGTGAGGAGTATAGCGAGTTCCTGCCTGCCAATCTCCGTCTGGGAGCTTCCCTGATGATTCCTATCGATGAGTACAACCGTATTACCCTGGCTGCCGATGCCAACAAGTTCCTCGTTCCTACGGTTCCACAGCAGGAAGAGGGTGAGGATGCGGCTGAATATAAGGATCGTGTGCTCAGGGAATATAATGATATTTCTGCCATCAGCGGTATTTTCAAGAGTTTCAGCGATGCGCCGGGCGGCTTCAAGGAAGAGATGGAGGAAATCAACTATGGCTTGGGTGCCGAATATGTTTACAATGATAAGTTTGCGTTGCGTGCCGGTTATCATCACGAGAGTCAGAGCAAGGGCAACCGCAAGTATTTCACCGTGGGTGCTGGTTTCAAGATGAACGTTTTCTCCCTGGATGCTGCCTATGTGGTGGCTACAGCCAAGAGTAATCCGCTCGACCAGACGCTCCGCTTCACCCTCTCCTTTGATATGGACGGTCTCAAGGACCTCTTTAAGAGATAATGTATAATTTATAATGTATAATTTATAATGATGAATATTCGTGTAGGATTTGGATATGATGTCCACAAGCTGGTGGCAGACCGAGACTTGTGGCTGGGTGGCATCAAGATAGATTATGAACTGGGATTGCTGGGTCATAGTGATGCCGATGTGTTGATACATGCCATTTGCGATGCTTTGCTGGGGGCTGCCAATATGCGTGATATTGGTTATCACTTCCCGGATACGGCTGCCGAGACGCTCAATGTGGATTCCAAGATATTGCTCCGCAAGACGATGGACCTGATTGCTACCAAGGGCTATTCCCTGGGCAATATTGATGCTACCGTCTGTGCTGAGCGGCCTAAGCTCAATCCGCATGTCCCTGCCATGAAGGCGTGCCTGGCTGAAGTGATGGGAGTAGACGAAGACCAGATTTCCATCAAGGCTACAACCACCGAAAAGCTTGGCTTTACGGGAAGAATGGAGGGTATCTCGGCTTATGCTACAGTGTTGATACAAAGGGCATAATTACACTTAATAGCTGTTAAGAACTATTGAATTATTGCAATTCGATTGATGTAAATCAAAAAATATTCATAAAAGGAGTGTTTTTTTGATAAAACATTTGGTGGATAGAAAAAATCATTGTATCTTTGCAGCGTCAAAAGGTTAATAGATTGTTTAGGTTAGTAGTAATAGATTTAGGTTTTTAGTTATTAGGTTTTAAGGTAGATTGTTTAACAGAAAATTGATGAAGGTCGTGAGACTATCTTTGATTAGAATTTTTAAGTTAAACATATTGCATGCCACAGCTCGTTGAGAGTTGTGGCATGTTTTTTATGTATTCCTCTGTTTTTATTTCTTCTTTCTGAAATCGTTTAGTTTGCGTTTCTTGCAATCTTTTTCTTCTTTCCCAATTCCCTCAGGGCATTTTATAGTGCTTGTTGGTGATATGGTTGTCTGACAGCTCTCTTAAAAGAGTACTATAAGTCGTCGGAAGAATAAGGATATATTTCCGTAAGATATAGGTATCTTGGCCGCACAACAGCTGTTGTGCGCTCGCATATCAGCTGTTGTGCACATGTCCACCACGTGTTGTGCAGCCGTAGCTCGGCCGTTGTGCGGTCATCTGTCTATACTGAAACAAAACTCCCCAACCCGCTTGAGAAAGTAGGTTGGGGGATAGTTTTCCGTGCTCATGTTCAAGGGGTCAAAAAGGTATGGAACAGCGTAATTTGCGCAATCTGCATGAGTTTTTTCTTGTTTTTCTTTTGTTTGCACATTTTTTTCCTTACCTTTGCAATCGTAAAATATATTAGCAATGCGAGTACTCATAGTAAATACAAGTGAGAAGGCGGGAGGAGCTGCTGTTGCAGCCAATCGCCTGATGGACGCCCTTAACAACAATGGTGTTAAGGCCAAGATGTTGGTGCGCGATAAGGTGAGCGAGGATATTACGGTTGCGGGACTGCCCCGTTCGCTCAAGTCACAGTGGAGTTTCCTTTGGGAGCGCTGGTGCATTTTCTGGCATTTGCATTTTTCCAAAAAGAATCTCTTTGCCCTAGATATAGCCAATGCCGGAAACGATATCACTTCCCTGCCCGAATTCAAGGAGGCTGACGTAATTCATCTGCATTGGGTGAATCAGGGAATGCTGTCGCTGAAAGGTATCAGGAAAATCTTGAATAGCGGCAAGCCGGTAGTCTGGACCATGCACGACATCTGGCCTGCTTCTTCCATCTGCCACCTCACCCTGGGATGTCATCACTATAATAACGGATGCGGCAACTGCAAGTATCTGCCTCAGGGAGGAGGCAAGAACGACTTATCGGCCCGTATCTGGAAGAAAAAACAGAAATTGTACAGCGTTGGAAGCATTTCGTTCGTAACCTGCAGCCGCTGGCTGGCTTCCGAGGCAAAGCTCAGCGGACTTCTTGCCGGTCAGCGGATAGAAACCATCCCGAATCCTATAGATACGCATCTCTATCGTCCGGAAGACAAGAAGGAGGCACGCCTGCGAACTCATCTGCCAGCGGACAAGCACATCATATTGTTCATTGCCCAAAAGGCGACCAATCCTTACAAGGGAATGGATTATCTGATAGAAGCCTGCCAGCTGATGAGCGAAACCTATCCGGAGATGCGGGACAATACCTGCGTGGCAATCCTTGGCGGTCATGGTGAGGATTTCGAAGGCAAACTGCCTTTCCCGACCATATCCCTGGGCTATGTAAGCGAGGATAAGCGCATTGTTGACATTTATAATGCGGCAGACGTATTCGTCCTGCCTTCCCTGTCGGAGAATCTTCCGAATACCATCATGGAAGCCATGGCATGTGGAGTGCCTAGCGTAGGATTCAAGGTGGGAGGCATTCCGGAGATGATAGACCACCGCAGGAATGGCTATGTAGCCAACTACCGGGAAGCCAAGGATCTGGCTGCCGGCATCCACTGGGTACTCTTCGAGGCAGACCAGGAGAATATCAAGACCGCATGCCTCCAGAAGGTGATGCACAATTATTCACAACATGCTGTTGCTTTGCAATATATTGAGGTATATAACCAGGCGATGGCTTTCAAACACTATCGTATATGATCAAATTCACAGTTGTTACCTGTACCTACAATGCGGCATCCGTATTGCAGCGTACACTGGACAGTATCCAGCGCCAGACGTATTGCAATATAGAACACATCATCATGGATGGCGGTTCGAAGGACAAGACCCTCTCAATGGTGAAGACCTATGAGCACAAGACCGAAGCAGGTGAGAATGCTCATCAGATAGTGGTGGTTTCAGAACCCGACAAGGGACTCTATGATGCGATGAACAAGAGTATCGACCGGGCAACAGGCGATTACCTGGTGTTTATGAATGCCGGAGATGTGTTCCCGTCGGATGATACCCTGGAGCTGGTAGAAGGATGTGTGGGTGAAGGTGAAGACCTGCCGGGCGTGCTCTACGGCGATACGGATATCGTGAATATGGAAGGACGATTCCTGCGCCATCGCCGGTTGACTCCACCGAAGAAGCTGACCTGGCGTTCCTTTAAATGGGGCATGCTGGTGTGCCATCAGTCTTTCTATGCCCGTACTGATATCGCCAAGCAGATTCATTACGACCTGCATTACCGTTATTCGGCAGATGTAGACTGGTGCATCAGAATCATGAAGGAGTCGGCTCGCAGAGGATTACCGCTGCGCAATGTGCATACGGTGCTGACGAATTTCCTGGATGGCGGAATGACCAGTCAGTATCACAAGGCATCGCTGAAGGAGCGTTTCCAGGTGATGAAAACCCATTATGGTCTACTTACAACCCTCTGTGTCCATGCCTGGTTTGCGGTAAGAGGTGTACTGAAACGATAAAAAAGAAGGAATTTGAATAGGGGTAAAAAATAGAAAAGAAGTATTTGAGGTTGTTTTATTTACACTATAAAAATAGAATTTACACCCTAAAAAACAATTATTATACCCTGCGTATTCAAAAATCCACTATCTTTGCAATCGAAATAAAGACAGATCAGTGTGGTGGCACGTAAACATGTCATTTACACTCAAGATATTTTTTCATAAGAAATTTAAGTTTAGTGTTATCTAGAATTGATATTTAATTTGGTATTTTAGCCGTATAATTCGGTTTATTTATGGTTCAACAGGTATTTAAAATATATCAGGTGAGAAATTACTTGATTACATATTTTAAGAAAGAAAGCGCCAGTCGTGATGACTAGCGCTTTCTTTTTTTATGAAAATGCATGCCTGTTTGCAGTTTTTATTGTATCTTTGCAGCAAATTTAAGAAATCAATGGCAGAAACATTAAAGGAAAAAACAGCGAAGGGGCTCTTCTGGGGAGCCATGAACAATGGGGCGATGCAGGTTATCGGACTGGTATTCGGCATCATCCTGGGCAGACTGTTGTCGAAGGAAGACTATGGAATGATGGCGATGATCAATGTGTTCCCGCTCATAGCGATTGCTCTTCAGAACAGTGGATTCGCTTCAGCCATCGGCAATCTGAAGAATCCTACAGCCAATGATTACAACTCCGTATTCTGGTTTAACATCCTTGTGGGTGGTTCTCTTTATGCCATTCTTTTCTTCTGTGCCCCTTTCATAGCCGATTTCTATCATGATGAACGGCTGGTTGCATTGTGCAGACTGGCTTTCATCAACATTCTCTTTTCCAGCCTGGGTACGGCTCAGGCGGCATTTCTCTTCAAGAATATGATGGTGAAGCAGCAGGCAAAGGCGAGTATCACGGCAGTGCTGCTGTCGAGTAGCGTGGGCGTTCTGATGGCATGGAATGGCTTTGCCTATTGGTCATTGGCTGCCCAGGGAGTGGTTTATGTGGGGTTAAATACCCTGCTGGTATGGCATTATTCCACCTGGCGACCTTCGCTGAAGATAGATTTCACGCCCGTGAAGACAATGTTTCCGTTCAGTTTCAAGATAGCAGCCACAACCATCGCCACCAAAATCAACGACAATGTGATGAATATCCTGCTGGGCCGTTTCTATACCAATGCCATTACGGGTAGCTACAACCAGGCTTATCAGTGGAACTCGAAGTGTTATCTCCTGCTGCAGGGAATGCTGAATCCGGTGATTCAGCCTACCTTGGTGAATCTCTCTGACGACAGGGAGCGCCAGCTGATGGCTTTCAGAAAGATGGTCAGGTTTATCTGCTTCCTTTCTTTCCCTCTGCTGTTCGGACTGGGACTCGTTTCCAATGAGTTCATCATCATCACGCTGACCGAGAAATGGCAGTCGAGTGCAGAACTGCTGCGTATGTTGTGCGTGGGCGGTTCTGTGATGCCACTCTATACGCTGTTTTCCAATGTGGTGATCAGCAAGGGAAAATCCGGTGCCTATTTCTGGTGTACGGTATCGCTGAGCGTTACCCAGATCGTGCTGATGCTGTTTCTCTGGCCTTATGGCATCCATCTGATGGTATCGGTCTATGTGGCATTGACCATCGGCTGGATGTTTGTATGGTATGCGCTGGCTTACCGCTATATCAGTTACCGTCCGCTGGACTTTCTGAAAGATACCTGTCCGTTCCTGCTGGCGGCTCTGGGCGTGATGATCCTCACCTATCTGGCAACGATGAGCATTACCAATCTGGCATGTCTGCTTCTGGCTAGGGTTGTGATGGCAGCCGTATTATATTTCGTGGTCATGAAAGTGGCTCGGGTTGCCATATTGGATGAGTGTATCCGTTTTGTATTAAAGAAAAAATAGATGAATATGATGGAAAATCAGACAAGACAATATAGTAATGAGGAGTTGAGAGCCCGGTTCAATCCCGAAGGTTCCCAGCTGTGGAGGCATCAGCAAAGGATGGTAGAGCTGCTGCTGGCTTTTGATGCCATCTGCAAGCGCCATCACATCCGTTACTGGCTGATAGGCGGCACACTGATTGGTGCAGCCCGCCATCAGGGTTTTATTCCCTGGGATGATGATATGGATGTGCAGATGCTTCGGGAGGATTATCTGAAGATGATTGAGATTCTGCCACGCGAACTGGATGAAACGATGGCGCTGCAATGCAGGCAGACGGACGAAAACTATTTCTTCCAGTATGCCAAGCTGAGAGACCGCCGTTCTGTGCTGGATGAGAACAATGGCTATGACAGGATTTTCAAGGAGCGTGGCATCTATATAGATATCTTTCCTATCGACAAGCATCCCAAATGGCTGCAGCGGCTGTCGATGCAGGCCATCGGGCACACCTACAAGATATTGAAGCGGAAGGATCTGAAGAATGAGGTGATTATCGGCAAGGTGATGCGCTGGGTGCATCTGAATGAACGGCTGATTTATCCGGTGATGAGAGGCATCGCCAAACTGACCGGTGGCGCCTATCTGGATGCTTTCGGCGTGCCTTTTGTCGTAGAGCGCCATCTGGAAGACATCTTCCCGCTGACCACCCTGGAGTTTGAGGGGCATCAGCTGCCTGTACCGGGAAACTACGACAAGGTGCTGACAGATCAATATGGCAACTATATGCAGTTGCCGGATCTGGACAAGGTTAATCTGCATGTCGGCAAGTTGGAGTTCAAATTATGAACCAGTTATAAATGGAAAATTCCAGCAACTAAAGCGATTGCTTGAGTTGCTGGAATTTTTGTTGGCAGTGCTGCTTATAGCTGTAACCGAACCATTTGCGCTGATATTTTCTATAGGTATAGATGGTGCAGTATTTGAGGGAATCCCAAAGGGAATGTCTGCCCACCTCATAGATGGTTGGCGGAATCCTGACAAAATACAGGTCTGCCACCGTATCGAAAGCCGAGAAAGCCTTTACTCCCGGCAGACTCAGCAGCCATTCCTCAGCCATGAAACGGTTGTGCAGCTTGGTATCTTCGTCTAGGGCAGGGAGCGTTCTGAAATAAGAAGCCTTTGCCCACCAGAAGTTGCCGGCATACATCTTGTTCTTGAAAGGGGGGAAGAGATAGCTTCCGTAGGTATCATATCCCGCTTCCAGGGTGTTGACAGCCACTTTCCACTGGTTCATCAGGAAATATTCCATCATTCTTCTCCATGCCACAATCTTATCCACGAACCCCCTGAATTCCCTGTCTTCCTGATGCAGGGTAGTCTGATAGGTGATTCCCTTGGTATGGAAATAGTAGAAGAGGAAGTCTTCGTGCTGCGATTTCTCATACATATAGTCGAGTGCCGGAAACTCGAATCGCTGCGGATTGGTGGTCTTGGAAACAAATTCTATCTTATCTTTAGAGTATTGTCCCAGGATATCTTCCAATTCCATGATGTCTTCGTCGTTTCTGGCGATGCAGCTGATATAGAGGCGGTTGCTTGCCTCGAGCAGTCCGCTGTCGGCAAGATGATGCATCTGTTCCCTTACCATTTCTTTCCAGTTGGCGTCGCAGAAGATATGGTAGATGCCGTAGATGGGAGTAGAACAGGCAGGAGTATGGCTCCAGGACGACAGGTCTTTGCGTTCGTATATTCCCAATGTACTCTTGTATATTCTCTTTAGAATGGATGTCATGATTCTGATGGATGCTTTTGATGTTTTAATGAGAAGCTGCTGCTGATGCTTTCAGGGAATTGATGAGACGCAGGAACATGGTTTCCATGTCGTATCTTGGCGTCCAGCCGAGTTGATGCACCTTGCTGCAGGACAGACGGAGCCGGGTCATCGGAGAATAGCCCATGCCTTCCTTCAGCTGGATGACCGGCTGTATATCGGGATTGAAAGTCTTGCAGAGGAACTTCGCCATATCGATGATGGAAATGTAGGTTGATTCGTTGGCAACATTGTAGGCCTCACCGTCTTCACCCTTCAGCAGGATGAAAAGGATCGCCTCGATAGCATCAATCGTATAGCAATAGCAGCGGCTCAGTTCACCGGTGGTATGGAGAACGATGTCTTCTCCGGCAATGATGTTGCGGGCAAACTGTGCGAAGACGCGGTTGTCATCTGCCGTAACGCCTGCTCCGAAGGTCTGGGCGAGGCGGGCTGTCTTGACGTGCACCCCATATTCGCGGGCATAGGCATGGCATAGACATTCGGCTGCTCTCTTGGCTACGGGATAGCTGCTGCGGGTATCTGAAAGATGGATGTATCCCTGCTCTTCCTCGCTGAGCGGATGGGAATCATCATAGATGCTTCCATATACCTCCAGGGATGAAACATTGACGATAGAGGCGGTGTTCTGGCGGAGGGCGAAACGCAGGAGCTGGGCCGTGCCGTCGAAATCGGTCATCATGGTTTCTACCGGTTTGCTGACAAAGTATTGTGAAGCCGTAGGACTGGCAAAATGCACCAGATAATCGATGTGAATCTCCTGCGGCATCTCCTCTGCCTTGCTGAAATCATGCTTCAGAATCACGATGCTCTTGCCCAGAGCTTCTCCTGAATGGGCTTCTTCCTGAGGATGACCCAGTACCTGCTGTGCCTTTTCCTCGTTTCTTACGAAGCAGACGATGGTCAGGTTCAGTCCGTGCTGTCTGTCGAGTTCTTCCAGGCAATGAACCATGCAGGAGCCCAGCAAGCCCGTAGCTCCCGTAATGCCGATGGTCTTGTTTCTCAGTTGTTCGTAAAGCGGAAAGCTTTTGGCAAAGTCTTTCCAGTCTTCCAGTTCTATTTCGTTATGTTTCATTTCTTCTCTATCTTTATCAGAAACCGAAAATCTGCTGGTTCTCGTGTACTGTTACCATGGCACGGAACACGAAGAAATCGGTTGGCGTTGTAATCTTAATGTTCTCCATCGGACCGATGATGGTACCGAGTTTATAGCCGTAATGGCTCATCATCGTACAGGAATCAATAAAGTTGTGCCTGCCTTCTTCAATCGCCTTGCGGTGTGAAGAGAGGATATCTTTCAGTCGGAAACTCTGTGGTGCTCTGGCAATCAGAGAATTGTCTCGTTCCGGAATTTCCAGCGAGTTGTCTTCCTGTTTTACGATGAAAGTCTCTGTGGCAGGTATACAGGTGATGCAGGAGCCGCATTCTTCCACCTTTCGGATATTGTCTGTAATGGTTTCCTCGGTGATGAGTGGGCGTACGCCGTCATGAATGAGCACGTTGGCATCCTTGCCGCCGGCAAACTCCTCGGCAGCACAGAGTCCGTGATAGATGGAGTCCTGTCCGCTGTTGCCGCCAGGAACAATCTTCACTACCTTGCTGATTTCGAACTTGCGTATCATCTTCTCCAGGAAAGGAATCCATGATTCGATGCAGGCTACGACGATTCCGTCTATCTCCGGATGATTGTCAAACAATTCCAAAGTATAGATGATGATAGGTTTGCCGTTCAGTTCCAGGAACTGCTTAGGTCTTGACTTGGTGTGCATTCTGAGGCCTGAGCCTCCTGCAAAGATGACTGCTATGTTCATAAGATTCCTTTTTTAGAGAGTTATTATAAAGAATGTGGCTTTTTAGAGCCGCTTATTTCATGATCTGGGTTGCCTGGTCTGACATGTAAGTGATCAGCCAGTAGCCATTCCATGCCCAGAGATACAGGGTGAGCAACCAGCAGAAATATCTCAGGATAATCTGTTTGCCCGGTGTGAGTGACTTCATCAGATAGGCGATGGCAATAGGAATGATGAATATCCAGTGGCAAGCCATGATATACATCTCGTTTAGTCCGAATCCCATCACGAAGTGGATGACGATGTCTAATCCCAGCCAACTCAGTACCATGAGGAAGAACTTATGTCGGATGCCAACCACGATGCTGATGAGGAACAGCAGCGAGATGATGGCTTCGATGACATAATTGAATGTGTAGTTATACTTCACGATGGTAGGTCGGTTTACGCACATATCGTCCAGGAGATAAGAGTCGTGGAGCTGGATGGATTCTCCCATCATGTTGTGAATCAGGGCATCTGTCCTGGAAGTTGACGTATCGGTCCATTTCCAGAATCCTTCCTTCTTCATCGGTTCTCCTGTATGAGCCAGAACCCATGCATGATGGATGGAATCCTTTCGCTGCTGTTCCGGATCCTTGGCATGTGTCTTTACCTCAATCTGCTTATCTACATGAAACTGAGGTTCCCTTACCTCTGTATAGATAAGATAGGCAGTAGTTACCAGCAGGATGGCTGGCAGAATCATAGCCACGAGATTCTTAGGGGCGAAGACCTTCCTGCCGTTGGTAAACCAGGCTGCCAGATAGGTCTTGGCAATGTTGCTGAGGGTGACTCCTCCGGTCAGGAAACTGAGGATGCCGATGGTCCAGGCAGACAGTTGGCGTCTTTCCTTCATCGCCATGCCTGCCAGATACAGCGTCATGGTCAGCATGAGGAGCGACCAGCAGAAGTGGTCGGGTACCAGCATGGAAACCATCACCATACCGAAGGAATAGAGCATGGTGGAGAAAAGAATGCAGTCTTTCTTCTTCAGTTCTATGATTTCCCGGAAGATGCGATATACGAAGATGAAGGAATAGAAGGCGCTTGCAATGAGCAGGATAGCCATGAATATCATCGCATAGTTGGTATCGCCCGAAGATATCAGTTCCTTGTTGATGAGATAGAAGGGATAAAGGATGACAGCAAAGAGCGGATGGCGCGGAATCTCGAAATAGAGTTTGCCATTCGACATAAAGATGTACGACCATGCATCAAAGCCGGATACATGGAAGGTCTTGGCGAACAACTGCCAGAAGCTGACGTGGTGCGCTCTGAGGAAAAGGTTGCCGTATTTGTAGAAGAACAACCCGTTGAGCAGTACGAATACCAGTAAAGCCACGAGGGCCGGTATCCTTTCTTCTTTCTTGATTTTAAAAATATTCTTCATTCTTCTTTTCTTATTTGCCTGCAAAGTTAGTGTAAAAAATTGATTGTAGGAAGAAAAAATGGGAAATATTGCATCTTGGCTAGTTTTTGGGGCAGTTTTATTTGGCATTGTCTCCTTTTTGCGTTATCTTTGCAGAGAATATAGTTTCTAGAGTTGGCTAATTTTGTAAACAAGTAATATATATGAAACAACCTGCTAAGATAGATGTGGCTGTATTGATGCTGTTCTTCAATCGCCCGGATCATTTCCAGAAAGTTTTCGACGAGGTAAGGAAGGCTCGTCCTGCCAAGCTGTTCCTCTATCAGGATGGAGCTAGGGGAGAGCGGGATGTGCCGGGTATTGAGGCGTGCCGCCAGATTGCGTCGGATGAGAATATCGACTGGGAATGTGAGGTGCATCGTTCTTATCAGACCAAGAACCAGGGATGTGACCCTTCGGGACATCTCTCGCAGAAATGGGCTTTCTCGATGGTTGACAAGTGCATCGTCCTGGAAGATGACTGTGTACCGTCTCTGTCGTTTTTTCCTTTCTGCAAGGAAATGCTCGACCGGTATGAGCACGATGAGCGTATCTCCATGATTGCAGGATTCAATGAGGACGAGATAACCGCTTATTGTCCCAACAGTTATTTCTTTACTTCGGTATTTGCCATCTGGGGTTGGGCTTCGTGGCGTCGTGTTTTCGATAAGCGCGATGAGCAGTATGCTTTCCTGGATGATGCTTATACCATGCGGGAACTGAAGTCGTTTGCCAAGAGCAGGAAGCTGCGTTCTGATCTTATCCGGATGATGCAGGACCATCGCGCCTCAGGCAAGCAGTATTTTGAAAGTCTGTTCTGGTCTGCCATGCTGCTGAGTTCGGGTATGGCGATTATGCCGGCAAAGAATCTGATTAATAATCTTGGCTTGTCAGATGAGTCTACCCATTTTTCGGGTAGCATGAAGACCACGCCGAAGGCTTATCGCAGGATTTTCATGATGAAGCGCCATGAATTGGAGTTCCCGCTCAAGCATCCCCGTTATATCCTGGAAGATGTTGAGTATAAGGAACGTCTCTACAAAATTAATTGCTGGGGCCATCCGTGGATTAAGATAGGCCGTTCGCTGGAAGAACTCTTCCTGAATCTGCGATACGGCAATTTCTCCATCATCCTGAAAGCCATCCGGAAACGGTTGGGAAAATGGATGGGAACGGAAAAGCATGTTTAAATGAAAGTATAAAAAAACGCCCTGTAAGAGCAAAAGCATCATTAACGTTTAGTTTTAACGCTTTTGCCTTTACAGGGCGTTTCTTGTTTACAGACAGAAATATCTGAATATCAATGATCCGTTGTATAGAATGAGATAGACGGTCAGGATGCCGATGGTGGTGATGATGCCCTTGCGGAATCTGCCTTGGGCTGACTTGCAGAGATATGCCATGGCTATTGGCAAGACATAGATCCAATGTGCCGTCATGATATATACTTCGTTCAGTCCGAATCCCAATCCGATGTGCAGAAACAGGTCGAGTGCAAAATAGGACAGGGCAAGCCACTGGAACCTGTGCTTTCTGCCAGCCCAGATACCTCCGGCAAACAGCAATAGCAGGATGGCTTCTGCTGCATAGTTCCACCAATGGCGATAAGGTACAAACATCGGACGGGCACAGTTGTTTCTCAATTCATCTTCCAGCAGATAATCTTCGTGCAACTGGATGCTTTCACCGAAGAAGTTTTCGATGAGCGCCTGGCTTCTGGAGGTAGTGACATCGGTCCAGCTCAGAAATCCCACCTTCTTCATCGGTGCTCCCTGCTTTGGTCCTTTTTTCTTCTTAGCCTCTTCCTTTGCCAGCTGTTTTGCCTTCTGTATGCTGTCGTTCTTGGCTTTCTGTGCGATTTCCTCAGGCGTGATAATCTTGAGTCCTCGCTGGATGGAATCCTGAACGAGCGAATCCTTCAGCTGCTTCAGTTTGGCTGCACGTTGCTGTTTTTCCTTTCTTGCCGCCATCTTCTTGGCTTTCGCCTCTTTCTTCGCCATTTCCTGAGGCCATACCAGTGTGCGGTATTCCCATTGACAGAATCCCCAGAGCAGTCCTGCCGGTAAGACGACTGCCAGCAGAAGGTGCTTAGGCCGGAAGAACGCCTTGCCGTTAACGAAGAAGGAAGAGAGGAAAATCTTCAAACCGTTGTTGAGCGAGGTTCCTGCGGTGAGCAGGAAGTAGAGGATGCTCTGCCAGATCTTGAACTGATGATGACTCTTCATTCTCTTGCCGGAGATATAAAGTGCCAGAATCAGCAGCATCATCGAGATGACAAAGTGGTCGGGAACGATGGTGGTGACCATGACGAATCCGAAGGAAAAGAAGAGCAGGGTGAGCATCCGGGAAACTTTCTGTCCCAATTCTACGACTTCACGGAAGATACGATAGAGGAATATCATGGCATAGAAGCCGCAGAATATCTGAATGGCGATGGCGATGAAGAGGGCACAGTTGTAGCCTGTCAGCTTCATCAGTCCCATATTCAGCAGATAGGGAACGTACATATAGGCTGCCAGCAATGGATGGCGGTATACATTATATGCCGCACTCCAGTCGCTCAATACCCAGTAAGTCAGCGGGTCGAAGCCTGATACGCAGAAGTGGCGGATGAAATTCTTGTAGTAATCATCGGTTATCTGTGTGAAAGCCCCAGCGTATCGGGCAATAACGAAGCTGTTGAGGACGGCAAGCATCAGGAAAATGACGAGTGCCAGCCATCTTTCTTCTTTTCTAATCTTGAATATATCGAAAACTTTTTTCATATTGGTTTTGCTATGATAAATCTTTTATTTCTATTTCTTTTTAAGAAAGAACCTCACCAGGAGGAAGTTGACTGGGATGCAGATGCAGAGCGTAGGAATCATTGCCCATTGTTTGGCGAGTCCCAGCCCTACGAAGACATTCAGGCAGAGGGTCTGCATCGAATAGTTGACGATGTGCGACAAGGTGAATCCTGCTCCCCGCTTGGCATTCGCTTTCACCTTGAAGGTATAGCGCGTGCTGGCGATGAAGTTGAAGATGAAACTCACCAGGTAGGCGATGGTATTGGCGGTAGTTGCCAGGGTATGGTCGCCTATCTGCGGAATGAAATGAGCCAGGGCTGGCATCATGGCAAGGTAGATGACGTATTGCAGTATGGTGGCTAGTCCGCCCACAATGCCAAAGCGCACTACTTCGCCCAGCTTTTCCCGCTTGGCATCATCCATATCGTTTATTTTTTTCTTGATATTCATGGTTCTATTCTTTTATTGAATTATCTTAATATCTTTCCCTTTCCGAAGAGGTAAGCCAGTTTGGTCTTTTCCATGATTCTGGCAATGGCGATACTTCCCAGGATGGCGAGTATCACGGTGAAGAGAGCAAACGAAATCTCGCTCGGATCCCAGGCAAAGAGGGGATGGTAGAACTTCGCAGCCATCGTAAAGATGGGGTGGAAGAGGTAGATAGGCAGCGTGTTGCGACCTATATATAATAAGGTGTTCTTGATTCTGTTGGTCACCTTTGCCGCTTTTTCTATCATTGGACTGAAATCCTTGAAGCGTTCGGGAGCATCGAGCAGGTGTTGCAGGAACAGCAGGGTGCTGATGCAGCACCAGCAGGAGAAAACGATGGCCAGGTTGCCCCAGTCGTACCAGTCATCGTGGTTGAGCAGATAAATCCACAGGATGATGGCGAAGGACTCGTGGCGGAACAGCTTGTTCCACTCCGTCTTGCTCTGTCGGATGACCACGCCGATGAAATAATAGGCTGCTGCACTTGCCGATAGGGCTGGAGTTTCTGATATCAGGAGCAGCGTAAGTGCGAAGACGAAAAGGCTGGCATAGGTATCTCTTTTCGTATAATTCTTGCGTAAATCATTCCAATTCCTTCCACGGAAGCAGAAATAATAGAGCGTTCCGCAGATAATCATGGTCTGGATAAACCAATAGGGACCGATGGAAGTGACGAAGATTTTCTCGCATATCTGGGAGAGGGAGAGCTCTGTGATGCCATCTCTCACCGGCATATAATAGGAGAGGACTGAGAATCCTGTCACCATGATGACATAAGGCAGGGCGAGGCATTTCAGATAGTTTCCCATCTGCCTGCCGGTCTTCTCGATGTTCACGAGATAGCCCGTGATGATGAGGAAGGTAGGCATCATGAATGACAGGATGCCTGCCTTGAGCTGGGGATATGCGTTGCCGAAACTCACGATATGAATCAATATCATGAGGATAATGAGGATGGCTCGAATGAAATCGAGATCGGTATTTCTTTTCATCTGGTTCCTTCTGATTTATATGTTTCTATATCTGTGACTTATCTTTCAGGAAGACTTCTTCCGGGAGTGATTATTCTCTGAAAGGTTTATTCACTGGATGGTTTATTCTCTGAAAGGCTTGTAGTGCCCCTGGTCTGCGAAGGCAAGCATCTCCTTATCGCCACGGCTGTCGCCGAAGGCTTCTATCTCATAGAGAGAACGGTCGAGAAATGTCTTGTCACCGGTATCTGCTGTTTGTGATGCAGAAAGGGCTTCCGTGATTCGGCATACTTTTTCTGCTCCATAACAGTTGTTGCTCTTGAAGCGGCCCGTCAGTTTGCCTTCCACAACTTCTATCTGTGTACCAAGCACCTGAACGCCTTTCAGATTCCGAATCTCAAAGAAGGGGCGCACCCAGTTGTCGATGCTGGCACTTACGATGAAGACCTTTGCCCCAGCCGCCAATGCTTCATGTACCAGGGTGATGCCCTTAGGACGAAGCAGATGCTGGCTTTCTTCAGCGAAGCCACAGCAGAGCGCATTAAACTTCTCGATGCGCATGCCGGCAAAGAGGTGAGCAAAGATGAGTTGCTTCGCCTTCCAGTTGGGAAAGAGATGCAGTTTCATCAGCACCAGGAGCGGACTGTACATCAGAAAAACCATCAGGAAACGGCTGGTTCCCTTGGCATACTTGATGAATTCCAGCAAGGTATCGCTTGTTGTCAGTGTTCCGTCGAAATCGAAACAGAATATTTTCTTCTTCATTTCTTGTTCTTCTTTTGGATTAATCTTATACGATATAGATAAGGATGAGGAAGGAGAGCAGCCAGGCAAGGACGATAAACTGGGTAATCCTGTCGCGCAGGATAATCTTCGTAGGGTCGCCGCTCTTCTGGTCTACCACTGCTATCTGGATGTATCTCAGCAAACCCACCAATACGAATACACTGGTAAGATAGAGATAATCAGTATGGAAATTCTCGATAACCTCAGGACTCACCGTATACATGATGTAGCATACCAGGGTAACCGAGGCGGTAATGGTAATTGCCTGGTTGATGAAGGTGAGGTTATAGCGGCTGGTGTTCTTGCGGGGAGCCTCGCCCGTCTTTTCCATGCGCAATACATCGTCGCGGCGCTTGGCAAAACTCATGAAGAGGGTGATGAGGAAGGTCATCAGCACAATCCACTTACTCAGCATGATATGGGTAGCCACACCACCTGCCAGCAGGCGGAGTACGAAACCGAAGGCTACGATACAGACATCGATGATGGCATACTGCTTGAGCTTGGCGCAGTAGCAGAGGTTTAAGAGCCAATAGAAGGCGATGATGCCCATGATTTCCCATGATTCCAGCAGACAGCATGTACCCATGGAGAGTGCCAGCATGAGAAACATCAGACCGTATGCCTGCCTGATGCTTACCGCTCCTGATGCAATCGGGCGGTGGCACTTCACGGGGTGACGGCGGTCGGCCTCTACATCAAAGATGTCGTTGAAGCAGTAGATGCTCGATGCAGCAAAGCTGTAGGCGAAGAAGGTAATCAGTCCAGCCAGCAAAGCATCGATATGGAACAGGGCACCGCCAAAGAACAGCGGTACGAAGATGAATCCGTTCTTGATCCATTGTTTTGGGCGAATCAGTCGCATTAAGGCAGCCATTCCTTTGCTGTCTTTCATTTTATTCTCGTTCATAAAAACTCCTTTTTACTTGATAATCTTAGCTAATTCATTAGAAATCCATCCTGCTATCTTGCTCAATATCCATGCTGCAGGCAGGGTGATTGCTATGCAGGCAAGGAAGGTTGGCCAATAGCCCAGATGATAAGGTTCTATATATTTGAGTACGAAGTGGATGTGGATGAGGTAACATTCCAGGCTCAGTGCTCCTACCAGCATGAAACCGCGGTTGAACCAGTGGGGCGTACGGCGGAAGATGCGGTTGAGCAGCAGGATACTCGTGATGGTGAGCGGGATATAGAGCATTCGCTCCAGGAAGAGCGGGAACATGCCATGTTTCTCCTGCTCCAGAAAGATACTCGCCAGCAGCGTCATCAGGAACATCAGCCATATCATCCATATCGAGGCTCCGTCGAGTGTCTGCTTCTGTCTTACCATCTCACCCATATTGATGCCGATGAAGAAGATAGGCACGCGGCTCCAGAATATCTCCAGATGTCCCACAGCCTGATGTATCGGGGTGACATATTGTACCAGGATGCACCACATGATCATCACCACCGGCAACCACCGGTAAATAGGGTGGCGCTTGATGAGTTCCATATAGGCAGGGGCAAAGAGATAGAGCATCATCGTGGCTGGGATGTACCAGAAGTTGAGCTCATCATGCAGCCAGAACCCCCAGTTGATGGTTATCTCGCCCAAGAGATTGATCCAGTTCCATGCACTGCCTCCCTGGAAGCCTGGGATATAGAAGAGGCAGGCGATGATGAGCCAGGTTGGGTAGATGCGCAGATAGCGGCGGATGAAGAAATGCTTGGCAGAAGGATTCTTCGTCCACGAGAACCACAGTCCTATTCCGCTGAGGAATAAGAACATATCTACTCCCACATTACCCATTCTGCGAAGCCCGAAAAAGGCATCCTCTCTAGGTAGTGCTACATGGAACAGGATGATGAACAGCATGGCTGCTCCCATCAGTTCGCCACGAAATCGGCTGATATTTGCCAGTTCTATATCTTTTATCTTCATAAGCTAAGTGAAGAGTGAAGAACGAAGAGTGAAGAATTCTCTTGTCTTCTTGTTTGTTTTTTGTTATGGAGGTGAAAAACGAAGGGTGAGTTTCAATAGCTATTGAATTCTTCACTCTTCACTCTTCGTTCTTCACTCTCAATACTTTGGATTTGGAATCTTCTTCATCAGTTGGGTAAACAGCCATGCCAGACAAACGCTGGCTATGATGTAGAGCAGCAGACCGGCATAGATGTCGCCACGGCGACTGATAGGGATGAAGATTTTGCGGGCTACCGGATGAATGACGAAGAGGGCACCTGAGATGCTGCCCATCCATGCCAATACCTTGTAAGTGCCCTTCAGCCAGTTGATGTCCTGCAGGAGTTCAGCAAGCAGTACGCTCAGCAGACAGATGAAGAAGGGAACGAAGGTCCAGCCCAGCATGCTTCCGCTCAGACTGTAGATGAGCGAGATGCTGAAGATGATGCCAAAGAAATTGGTGACTGGTGAATGGAAGGTCATCAATATCTTCTCGCCATAACGTGCATAGAGGATGCCGAGTCCGAATGGCAGCATGCCTCCCATGAAGTTGTAGCGGTAGCGGTTCATCGCTTCACTCTCCGGATTGTCGAATCCCAAGGCTAGCTGAATGCCGATGCAGATTGCCATCAGCGCCACCGTCCATCCCCAGTGACGGCGATAGATGAAGAGGCGGTATAAGATGTAGAGCTGCAGCATCAGTCCGAAGAACCAGTATGGTCCCGGCCAGATGATGTTGTCTGGGTTTGGCAATACATTGTTGAACATGCCCAGCATTGCCACAATGTCGAGCGCTGCATAGTGATGAGAGCCCGGCGTGATGAGGTCGAGCATGGTGAATGCTGCAAAACCGGTTATCATCATCTTGAAGAGTTTCAGATAATGATAGCGCACGAAGCGCAGCGGCTCGCGCCAGTTGATGCGCCAAGCCGATTTCTCACCAGAGATATGATATATCTGTGCTTCCTGTTCTGCTGAGAGGTGGGGTTTTGCCTCATATTTCATCACCAGTCCGTAGGCACTCAGGAAGAGGAATACCGGCACTCCGTAATGACCGAAGAACGAGAGCAGGTGGATAGGCAGGTTAAAGTCGGGATTGACGATAACCTGAGCCAGCCAGTCTACGTTGTGCTGGATATACTGATATTCGTTCTCCTTGACGATAGGACCTAGCCAATGACAGTAATTGTGCAGGAAGATGCCGATGATGGCAAGTCCTCTCAGTGCATTGCAGGCTTCTCTTGTTAATATCGACTGTTTCATTTCTTATCTCCTTTCTTGCTTTTTTCCTTTTTACTTTTTTCCTTTTCTACCTTTTCCAGATGCTCGTCGCGCAGCTGGTCGTAGTCGGCTGAATTCTTGAGGATACGTGGTCGCATCTCGTTGTATTTCGGACTCAGGATATTATATTCCTCCTTGTAGGTAGGCGTCTCGATGCCAGCCAGATATAATAATAGGTGAGGCAGGGCATCGGTCATGAATCGCTTGTCCTTTGCCTTGCGTATCTGACGGTAGATGTCGCGGTGGTTCCTGATATACTTCGGTGAACAGTATATCCAGAAAGGAATTTCGAATTCGTAGTGGGCCAGCGGCCAGTCGATGTTGGCTGAATGGTTACGGCAGATAAAGCCGCGGTCCTCCTCATAGCATTCCTCGCCATGGTCTGGTACATAGATGACAACGGCATCCTCCTTCTGGAATCGTTTCACGATCTGCGCCACGATAGAGTCGTTGTAGAGGGTAGCATTGTCGTAATGGCTCAGCATCTTGCGCTGTGCCGTGGTCAGCTCTGGTCGCTTTTCCTCGTAGCTGCTTGCCCAGAACTTGGCTTGTTCCTTGCGGTAGCGCAGCTTGTAGTTCACGTGCTGTCCCATCAGGTGGAAGATGGTGAGGTTGTGCTCCTTTTGGAATGTCTTCAGACTGTCGTCATAGTCTTTCAGCAATCCGTCGTCAAGATCGTGCAACTGGGTATTGCGATGGTCAAACTGCAGCTTGCTCAGTTCCGGATTGTTCAGGAAGAAGCCACCGCTGAAGTCATAGACGGCTTCTTTAGCCTGCGGCAGGAATTCGTTTGTGATGAAGGTAACGTTGTAGCCAGCCTTTCTGAACACTTCCGGGAAGAGCGGATAGTCGCACCATTCTCCTTTCTCGCCTATCACATGGGTGGAGAGCATGTTCTTGAATACGAAGCTGGTCAGGTTCCAGCAGGTTACTACATCGGTGAATTTGGTGAGTTTCCGGCTCTTTTCCAGGGCTGTCTGTCTAGGAGTCGTCTCCATGAAATAGCCGTATTGCTGCGAGTGATGTCTGCCGTAGCTTTCGCCGATGATGAGCACGATATTAGGTGAGCGATAGCTGCAGCTGTCCACCTTTACGGTATGTGCGGCACGGATAAGCTGGGTTATCTGATGCGCTGCCAGCTGGTTGGCATAGATACTGAAGTCGAGTCGGTAGATAGGCAGATAGAGCACGGCATGGTCTTTCTCTGTCAGGGTGTGCTCCACCTCTCCGATGGTTTTGCCCGACATCAGCTTGTGGAAAGCCGTCTTGTTGTGCCATGAAGTGCACAAGCCAGTGATGAAAACAGCGATACAGAGGATTCCGAAACTTGCCGGCATGGCTGCGGTCATACGAGGAATGACCATCAACCGTTTCTTGAGCGAAGCCAATTCGAGTATGGTGATGAGGAAGACATAGAGCTTGATGAGTGGCTTGCGGAAGATGGCGATGAGTATCTGAATCAGAGCCAGGAGCAGGATCCAGCCTACGCTGCTGAAGAGAACTTCGGCAGAGATGAGTGCTGAGAGGAAGTTGCTCGCCTCTGCACTGTTGGTTTCACCCACCAGCATCAGCATGGAAGGATTGAGTGTGGAACCGAAATTCACGAAGCAATAGGTGTCTGCGGCTGCGGTGCTATATAATATAATGTATAGCACGATACGTAGACAGAAGCGTACCTTCTTGGGGAAGATAGCAAGAATGGCACACAGGAGGTAGAGGTCGACAAAGAGTTCCAGAAACAGATTGTCGTACAATGAGCCATATTTCGGTATGGTCACCAGTGAACTGATCGTGCCCAGTAAGTACATGAACACGAAGAAGTTGGCATTTCTGCGAATAGGAGCAGATGCCACACTAAGACACTTCTTGATGATTTCTTTCCAACTCATATCTTTCTATTGTTGTTTAAAATGTTGTAAACAGTTTTTTGAAGCAAACGTTATATGCTTTTAAAAGGCAGAAGTTTCCAAACACCCGGATGTTATTTTTTTATCGGGCGTTATAGTTTCTTTTTACCAGTTCTTCGATGCTCTCCGGTACCATTCCCTTGATACTCTTTCCTTCTTTGATGCGCTGCCGTATCTCGGTACTGCTGATGTTGAGCAATGGAGTTGCTACTATTGTTACGCCTTCAGGCACTTCGCCCACGCTGCTTCCCTGACGGGGATAGACAACGATGGGGTAGTGGGCAAGGATATCTTCGTGATGATACCACTTGTCGAAGGCAGCCCAGTTGTCCTCACCTATCAGCAGCGTAAACTCGATGTCTGTGAATTCCTGGCTGATGGCTTGAAGCGTGTGCCAGGTATAGGATGGCTTGGGCAGGCGAAACTCGTAGTCGCATGTCTTGAGCAGAGGCTCCTTCTCCAGTGCCTTCTCTACCATTTCCAGTCGCAGATGGTCATCGAGCAAGTCGGTTGCCGTCTTTTTAAAGGGGTTCATAGGCGATACCATAAACCACACCTCATCCAGCCCCGCCTTCTCGCATAGGCTTTTCGCCAATGCGATATGGCCGGTATGGATGGGGTTGAAGCTACCGCCAAAGATTCCTACTTTCTTACTTTGAACTTTGAACATAGAACTTTGAACTTTATGATTAGCAAAGCGAGCTGTATTTGCCTTTTGGACAGGCGATGGAATCGCCTGGAACGGGGGCTTTGCTTTCTGATAGCGGGCTTTACTTTAGCTATTCTTTGCTTATGCTTTAGCTATTCTTTGCTTATGCTTTAGCTATTCTGCGTCTAAAAAGGCTTTTACGAGCTGATAAACTTCTTGCTGAGCCTTCTCCAGGTCATCGTTGACAACGACGTGGTCGAACTGAGGAGCGAAGGTCAGCTCATAGCTGGATTTGGCAAGGCGCTGTTCGATAACCTCTGGGGCATCAGTATTACGACCCACCAGGCGGCGGCGCAATTCCTCAACCGAAGGTGGCTGTACGAAGATGCTCAGGGCACGGTCGCCATAGAAATTCTTGATGTTCACACCGCCTTTAACGTCAACGTCGAAGATTACCGACTCGCCCTTGGCAAGCTGGTTTTCCACCTGCGACTTCAAGGTGCCATAGAATCTGTCCTGGTAAACCTCCTCGTATTCCAGGAATTCATCAGCTTCTATCTTAGCCTTAAACTCCTCAGGAGAGAGGAAGAAATATTCAACACCATTCTGCTCTGTGCCACGAGGAGCACGAGAGGTACAACTGATGGAGAAAGCCAACTTCAACTCTGGGTGTTCTTTCATCAACCAGTTGACGATGGTGCTCTTACCACTGCCCGATGGGGCACTGAAAATTAATAATCCGTTCTTCATTGTTCCTTTTTCTTTTTATATGCCATTCTTTTGCCAGGCGATGGAATCGCCTGGAACGGGGGCTCTTTTTTGGGAGCTCTTTTTGGGGAGAGCTTTTCTTTTTTGGGAGCTCTTTTTGGGGGCTCTTTTGGGGGAGAGCTTTTCTCTTTAGAGAGCATTCAGCACCTGTTCCTTGATCTGCTCCAGCTCGTCCTTCATCTTCACTACGATGTTCTGCATTTCTGCCTGGTTGCTCTTGGAGCCGGTGGTGTTGATTTCACGTCCCATTTCCTGTGCGATGAAACCGAGTTTCTTTCCTACGCCATGACCTTCCTCGTTCATGGTCTCACGGAAATACTTCAGGTGGTTGGCAAGACGCTGCTTCTCCTCGCTGATGTCGAGCTTCTCGATATAGTAGATAAGCTCCTGCTCCAGTCGGTTCTTGTCATAATCCACATTCGGAATCTGCTGCAAGCCGGTAACGATGTTCTGTCTGATCTTCTCCACGCGAGCCTTCTCGTATGGTTCGATGCTAGCCAGGAGAGCCTGGATGTTATCCACTTTCTCGGTAAATTTCTTCTGAAGAGCGGCTCCTTCCTGCTTGCGGAAGTCCTGAAGATGGGTCACAGCCTCGCAAATTGCATTTTTGGCAACCTCCCATTCCTCTTCTGTCAATTCTTCGACTTCTGTCTTCGTTGTTACATCAGGAAGACGCAACAGACAGTTGTACCAGTCAGTTGGCTCAGGAATACCGGTTTCTTCCGATATTTTCTTGATCTGCTGGTAATAATTCTGTACAAGCGCACCGTTGATAGGTGTAGCATCGGTGGCAGCATCCTTCTCTATCCAGATAGAGAAGTCTATCTTTCCTCTTTCCAATGACTTAGCGATGTACTGACGAATTTCCATCTCCTTCTCTCTGTAGAGCGGAGCTATACGTGTAGAGAGGTCAAGCGTCTTGCTGTTTAATGACTTTATCTCTACATTAATCTTCTTTGTTTTGTAGGCCGCGGTAGCTTTTCCGAAGCCTGTCATTGACTGTATCATATAATCTTTCGCGTTAAATTTCTGCAAAAGTACAAAAAAAAGCGAGAAAATGCGTATATTTGCAACTTATTTAAGAATATATTTTTAAATTATGTCGTGTATTTTGAATATTGAGACGAGTACGGACGTGTGCTCAGTGGCAATTAGTGATAGTGGACAGGTGATTTTCAACAAGGAAGATCACTCAGGTCCTAACCATGCAGTTAAGTTGGGTGTGTATGTTGATGAGGCTTTGGATTTCCTCGATTCTCATGGTCTTCCATTAGAGGCTGTGGCTGTAAGTTGTGGTCCAGGTTCCTATACCGGATTGCGTATCGGCGTGAGTATGGCGAAGGGCATCTGCTATGGCCGTGGCGTGAAGTTGATAGCAGTTCCAACCCTTGAACTGATGGCTGTGCCTGTATTGCTAGGCGAACATCCTGAAGATGAAGACGCCCTCATCGTACCTATGCTCGACGCCCGTCGCATGGAGGTATATGCCGAAGTGCTCGACCGCGCCTTGAAGGTGGTTCGCCCTATCCAGGCTGATATTGTGGATGCTGATACTTACAAGGAATACCTTGATCAGCATCATGTGTATTTCTTCGGCAATGGTGCTGCCAAGTGTATGGAGACCATCAATCATCCTAACGCTCACCTCGTAGAGGGCATTGAACCATTGGCAAAGAACATGGCTCCGCTTGCTGAGAAGCGATTTGTAGAAGGCAAGTTTGAGGATGTTGCCTATTTCGTGCCTTTCTATCTCAAGGACTTCGTAGCCAAGATGCCGAAGAAATTAATTTAAGCGGCTCTCATCCATGAGCGCATTGACTATATTAAAATAATTAGATGAAGAAGAATATGAATATACAAGGATTAGATTACAATACACAGCGGGAGAAACTCGTGCTGCCAGAATATGGCCGCGAAATCCAGAAGATGGTGGATCACTGTCTGACGCTCACCGACCGCAATGAGCGCCAGCGTTGCGCTGAGTCCATCATCAGTATCATGAAACGTATGTTCCCAGAGGGAATGACGCAGGCAGAGAAAGACCGTAAGTTCTGGGATCATCTTGCCATCATGAGCGGATTCCAGCTGGATATCGACTATCCTTACGATATAGCTCATGCTGCTCTGATTGCCAAGAAGCCAGAGCCAATGGACTATCCGATGAAGCGCATTCCTGTGCGCCATTACGGAGCCATGATGTTCGGTGTGTTTGAACAACTCGAGCATATGGAGCCGGGAGCAGAGCGTGATGCGCTTGTAGAATTGACAGCCAATCAGATGCGTCGCGACCTGATGCAGTGGAGTCATGGCTCGGCTGATGAGGAGAAGGTGGCTTCTGACCTTGCCCGCTATACTCATGGTAAGATACAGCTGGATCTGGGCACCTTTAAGTTTGCTCCTATCCGTGATGTGCCTTACAATAATAATAACGGTAAAAAGAGAAAATAAGTAACACATTATTAAATAGAATTCTATGGAGTCTTTCATTATAGAGGGCGGACATCCGCTCCAGGGTACCATCTATCCCCAGGGCGCCAAGAACGAGGCGCTGGAGGTAATCTGTACCACCATCCTTACCGATGAGCCTGTGCGCATTAATAATGTGCCGGACATATTGGATGTGAACAACCTCATCAAGTTGCTCAAGGAAATAGGTGTGAAGGTTACTCAGCATAACCGTCACGACTATACCTTCCAGAGTGACGAACTGAATCTGGACTATCTCGAAAGTCTGGAGTTTGTGAAGAAATGTTCTTCCCTTCGTGGCAGTGTGCTCATGTTTGGTCCGCTGCTCGGAAGATGCGGCAAGGCTACCATTGCCAAGCCGGGTGGCGATAAGATTGGTCGTCGCCGTCTCGATACCCATTTTCTGGGTTTCAAGTATCTGGGTGCAACCTTCGTCCATGACGAGGAGCGCAATGTGTATCAGATTCAGGCAAAGAAGCTCAAGGGCTGCTATATGTTGCTTGATGAGGCTTCCGTGACGGGTACAGCCAATATCATCATGGCTTCCGTCCTGGCTGAGGGAACCACCACCATTTACAATGCGGCTTGCGAACCTTATATCCAACAGCTCTGCCATCTGCTCAATGCGATGGGAGCACAGATCAGTGGCATTGCCAGCAATCTGATTACCATCGTGGGCGTCAAGAAGCTGCATGGTGCCAGCCATCGCATCCTGCCCGATATGATCGAGGTGGGTTCGTTTATCGGAATGGCTGTCATGTGTGGTGCCGGTATCCGCATCAAGGACGTTTCGGTCAAGGATCTCGGTATCATTCCTGATTCTTTCCGCCGTCTCGGTGTGAAGATCAAGGTAGAGGGCGATGACCTTGTCATTCCGGAGCAGAAGCATTATGTGATAGATTCGTTTATCGACGGTACCATCATGACGCTTGCCGATGCTCCATGGCCTGGACTTACGCCAGACCTTCTTTCGGTGCTCCTCGTGGTGGCTACTCAGGCTCGTGGCAGTGTGCTTTTCCATCAGAAGATGTTCGAGAGTCGTCTCTTCTTCGTAGATAAGCTGATAGATATGGGTGCACAGATTATCCTCTGCGATCCTCATCGTGCCGTGGTGGTAGGTCATGACCATAAAATCAAGTTGCGTGCTGGCAGGATGACGAGTCCGGATATCCGTGCCGGTATCGCCCTGCTGATTGCTGCCATGAGTGCCAACGGTACCAGCCGTATCGAGAATATCGCTCAGATAGACCGTGGTTACGAGGATATCGAGCATCGCCTCAATGCGCTGGGTGCCAAGATTACCCGTGTCTGCGACTAGGTGTTCAAAATTCAAAGTTCCAAGTAATATGATTAGACGTGACGAAGTATATAAGATAGGTAAGTTGGGAAAGCCTCATGGGGTGAAGGGCGAGATAACCTTTGCCATTACCGATGATGTTTTCGACCGTGTGGATGCCGAGTATCTGGTGCTCGACATCGACGGCATCCTCGTACCTTTCTATTTAGAGGAGTATCGTTTCAAGAATGATGAGAATGTACTCGTGAAATTTGAGGATATCGATACCCAGGAGCAGGCTCGCAACTATACCGGTCGCGAGGTCTTCTTTCCACGCCACCTTTCAGATAGCGATGGTGAGAACATGACCTGGGCAGAAATCATCGGTTTTCAGCTGGTAGATGCCGTAAGCGGAAAGTTGGTAGGTACTCTGGATCGTGTTGATGATTCCACCCTCAACCTCCTTTTCGAAGTGACGACTCCTGAAGGTGATGACATTCTCATCCCTGCCAGCAACGACCTCATCGAAGAGGTGAATGCTGAAAAGAAGGAAATCAGAATGGCGATTCCGGAAGGATTGCTTGACTTATAAATGATATAATGATGAAGAAACAACAGATATGTATTCTCGGTTCTACCGGCAGTATCGGCACGCAGGCACTCGATGTCATCGAGCAGCATAGCGACCTTTACGAGGTATATTGCCTTACCGCCAACAACCGGGTGAAGGAACTTGCCGAGCAGGCACATAAGTTCCACCCTGCTGCCGTAGTGATAGCCAACGAGAACCACTACGAGGAACTGCTGGATATGCTGAGCGATGAGCCAGATATCAAGGTTTATGCAGGTGCCCAGGCGCTTTGCGACATAGTACAGTCAGAGCCTATCGATATGGTGCTGGCTTCCATGGTTGGTTTTTCTGGCTTGGAGCCGACTATCCATGCCATCAAGGCTCGTAAGAAAATTTGTCTTGCCAACAAGGAAACCCTCGTGGTGGCAGGTGAGTTGATTTGTAATCTTGCCCAGGAATATCATGTGCCTATCCTTCCGGTAGACAGTGAACACAGCGCCATCTTCCAGAGTCTGGTGGGCGAGGGCGACAACGAGGTAGAGAAGATTCTCCTGACCTGTTCGGGCGGTCCGTTCCGTAATTATACCCACGAGCAGTTGGAGAAGGTTACTGCAGCCGATGCCCTCAAGCATCCTACCTGGGATATGGGAGCCAAGATTACCATCGATTCGGCTTCGCTCATGAACAAGGGTTTCGAGGTGACAGAGGCGAAATGGCTTTTTGGCGTTCCTGCCGACAAGATAGAGGTTCTCATCCATCCTCAGAGTGTTGTTCATAGTGCTGTTCAGTTTGTCGATGGAGCCGTGAAGGCTCAGTTGGGCGTGCCTGATATGCGTCTGCCTATCCAGTATGCCTTCTCGTTCCCTCAGCGTCTGCATCTCGATGGGGAGCGTCTCGACCTCTTCAAGACGCAGGATTTGCAGTTCTTCAAGCCTGACTATAAGAAGTTCAAGTGCCTGCAGCTTGCCTTTGATGCTATCAGGAAGGGTGGCAATATGTCGTGCATCGTGAATGCAGCCAATGAGATTGTGAATGCCGGTTTCCGCAAAGGCGAATGTGGCTTCCTCCAGATGGCAGACATCATCGAGGAGACGATGGCTAAGGCCACCTTCGACAGCAATCCAGATCTCGATGTCTATCTGCAGACGGATGCTGAGGCTCGCCGCATAGCAACAGAGCTGATGCTCAAGTAATAATTAATAATGTAGAATTAATAATTAATAATTAAAATGAACGCAGGATATAGGACTCATCATAAAGTTCAAAGTTCCAAGTTCAAAGTTCAAAGTAAATAAATGGAAGTATTTTTGATCAAAGCGTTGCAGCTGATGCTGTCGCTTTCCATCTTGGTGTTGCTCCATGAGGGCGGACACTTCTTCTTCTCCAAGCTCTTCGGTGTAAGAGTAGAGAAGTTCTATCTGTTCTTCGACCCTTGGTTCCATCTCTTCGAGTTCAAGCCAAAGAATTCGGATACCACTTACGGTTTGGGATGGTTGCCTCTCGGAGGATATTGTAAGATTTCGGGTATGATAGACGAGAGTTTCGATACTGAACAGATGAAACAGCCTGAGCAGCCTTTCGAATTCCGCAGCAAGCCGGCATGGCAGCGCCTGCTGATTATGATTGGCGGTGTGCTGGTCAATTTCGTACTGGCTCTCTTCATCTATTCCATGATTCTTTTCCATTGGGGCGAAGACTATGTAGCTACCAAGGACATGACTCAGGGAATGAAGTTCAATACCGAGGCAAAGGCATTGGGTTTCCAGGACCATGATATTCTCGTGGGTACTGAATTCGGAGCTTTCAAGACCTTTGATGGCGACATGTATCGTGATCTTTCTACAGCCACTCGTGTAGATATCATCCGTGGCGGCAAGCCGATGAGTCTCAATCTGCCAGGCGACCTCGACATGCTCAGCATGATCAAGGAGAGTCCTCGCTTCGTAGAGGTTTATCTGCCATTGCAGATTGACAGTGTGATGAAGGATTCTCCTGCCAGCAAACTGGGTTTGGCAAAGGGTGATAAGATTCTCGCTCTGAATGGCAAGAAGGTGGATTCTTTCAATGAATTCCAGTTGGAGCTGGGACGCATCAATGATGTTCTCGCCTCTACCTCTTCTCATCAGGACAGCGTGAAGGCATTGACAGCTCAGGTAACCTATCTCAAGGCGTCTGGCGATACTTTGAAGAACAATGTCATGCTGCAGTCTACCGAGAACGGTGTGAAGTTTGGCTTCTATAATCATCCTGTTCTCCTGGATTACAAGGTTACCCATATCAGCTACGGCTTCTTCCAGAGTTTCCCTGCGGGTATCAAGTATGGTTGGAATGTATTGTCGGGCTATGTAGGCGATATGAAGTATGTCTTCACCAAGGAAGGTGCCAAGAGTCTGGGTGGTTTCGGAGCCTTGGGCAGCTTGTTCCCTTCTATGTGGGATTGGCACGCCTTCTGGATGATGACCGCTTTCCTGAGCATTATTCTGGCGTTCATGAACATTCTTCCTATTCCGGCATTGGATGGCGGACATGTGTTCTTCCTCCTTTACGAAATCATTACAGGCCGCAAGCCGGGCGATAAGTTCATGGAGCGTGCCGAGTATGTCGGTTTCGCTATTCTCCTCCTCCTGCTCGTTGTAGCCAACCTGAATGATGTGTTGAGATTCTTCCACCTGATGTAAATGCCTTATATAATTAAGGTGGATAAAATATAGAAAAGATAAAGGTCGCTGCCATGACGGTAGCGACCTTTTTGTTGGTATTTTATATGAATCGGTTTTTGTTAATTTTAAATTTTGTTTGCTATTTATCGTATTTCGTGTCTTGTAGTTTCCTAATTATGAGTAGCGGATAATCTGTCCCGGTGTCAGCTTCTTATCCTTCTTGTAACCGTTGAGTCGGCAAATCTGCTCTACGCTTACACCACGTTTCTCAGCGATGCTCATGAGCGTTTCACCATACTTAACCTTGTGATAGAGCTTTTCTCCTGATGGACTGGCGGTATATCTTCCAACCTCTCCACCGTTCACCTGCTCCTTGGTATATCCACCGTTTCCAATCTTGCCGCGTGCAGCGTTAGCCTCTGCATATTCGCTCTCGTAGGTATCGCGATTGAAATTGTAGAAGTCGCCAGTGACGTCCTGGTTGCGGAAATCGAAGAAGAGTGCCGGGTTCAAAGCCACGCCACAGAGACGGGTTTCGAAATGGAGGTGAGAACCTGTGCTTCGACCGGTGTTACCACCCAAGCCGATTACATCTCCTGCTCTTACTTCTTCGCCCTCAGTAACGAGCTGCTTTGAGAGGTGGCCGTAGATGGTCTCCAAGCCGTTGTTGTGACGAATAACGATGTACTGACCGTAACCACCACCTTCATATCTTACGATGCGAACTCTGCCTGAAAAGGCTGAGCGGATTGAGTCGCCAATATAAACCTTGATGTCCATACCTTTATGTTGGCGGCCAAAGCTAGCACGGTAACCGAAGTTACTTGTGACAACGCGACTAGGAGTTGGCATGCAGAAATGACGAAGGTCGATACGGAAGTGCTCTGGCAATTTTGTTGCCTTATGGGCATACTTGTTAGAGAAGTCCTCGTACAGTTCAGCTGCAGGATTTTCTCTATCTTCCACTAGTCGATAGTGCGAGACAGCAAGCGTGTCAAGCGCTTTCATTCTGTGGTCTACTGGAGCTTGTCTTGCTAACAGATCCTGTCCGCAAACGGGAACAGCTGTTAACGCCAACAAGGCAACGACCGAAATTTTTTTCATTCTTTTTTTAAAACTCATACTACTTTTTCTATTTTCTTTTTAGGTCCATGTCAATAAGCGCAGAATCCATAATCCAAATTCTGCAAAAACCACTAGGGCAAGTACCCTAATCTGCGATTTTGTTATATAGACGTTGCAAATATAACAAAAAAATCTCGAAAAACAATGGTTGTTAACGCCAACTCCCCGATATTTAACGTGATAATCTAGTTTTTAACGTTTGTTATGAAGGTTCGGTGCAATTAATTGTCAATCTGCTCGTTTTCATGCTTTTGCAGGATTCTGAGCAATGCCACGGCAGGGGAATGTCCCATGAAAATATACTTTTTTACCTCCGGACTGGTAAATCTGAGGCATTCCTGATAGGCTCGGAACAGGTCATCCAGGTTGATGGTGAATTCCTTGCCCGATGATTCCCGGATGCCGATAATCATTTTGGCGGTTACATGTAATTTAATGTATCTGATGCCCGTTACGCTTTCTATTTCTTTCAATTCCGATAAGATAGCGCGCATCTCGTCCATGGTGAGTTTCGGACGAGGTTCTCTGATGGCTGGTTTTCTTCTTCTATCCATAATTGCTTTTGTTTTTTAATGTTTTTTGCCTGGCGATAGAATCGCCAGGAACGGGGGGTGATTGCTGAAACCGCCTTTTTTATTGCCGCTTTAGCTGATGGCTGCCCAGTTGATATGGGTTTTCTTCAATTCCTTGAGGCGGTTCCAGAGCAGGGCGTTCTGAGGGGCATTGCATTGCGGGTCGTTGTCGATGATTTCCTGGGCTTCATTGCGTGCCAGCTGAACCAGCTGGCCGTCTCTGGCAATATTCGCTATCTTCAGGTCGAAAGCCATGCCGCTCTGCTGCGTACCTTCCAGGTCGCCGGGACCACGGAGCTTCAAATCGGCTTCGGCGATGCGGAAACCGTCGTTGGTATCACACATGATGTCGATGCGCTTGCGTGTCTCCTCAGAAAGCTTGAAGTTAGTGACGAGGATGCAGTAACTCTGGTCGCAGCCTCTTCCCACACGGCCTCGCAGCTGATGCAGCTGGGAGAGACCGAAGCGCTGGGCATCCAGTATCACCATCACCGAGGCATTCGGCACGTTCACGCCCACCTCTATGACGGTGGTGGCAACGAGAATCTGCGTCTCGCCCTTCACGAAAAGCTCCATCTCCTCTTCCTTCTCGGCTGATTTCATCTTGCCATGAATCTTGCTCAGCTTGAATTCCGGAAACGCCTGTTTCAGCGTCTCGTAGCCTTCTTCCAGGTTCTTCAGGTCGCTCTTCTCGCTCTCCTTGATGAGCGGGAAGACGATATATACCTGTCTGCCGAGATTAATCTGATGGCGGATGCTCTGGTAGAGGCTGGTGAGCTGGGTATCAAACTTATGCAGGGTCTGTATCGGTTTTCTGCCCGGTGGCAGTTCGTCGATGACGCTCACGTCCAGGTCGCCATAAATGGTCATGGCGAGGGTGCGCGGGATAGGGGTGGCAGTCATCACGAGGATATGCGGTGGATTCTCGCTCTTGCTCCACAGTTTCGCTCTCTGTGCCACACCAAAGCGGTGCTGCTCGTCGATGACGGCAATGCCCAGGCGCTGGAACACCACGGGGTCTTCCAGTACGGCATGGGTGCCGACCAGAATCTGGATATCGCCGGTGGCGAGGTCGGCAAGAATCTTTTCTCTTTTCTTTCCTTTCACGATGCCCGTCAGCAGTTCTACCCGGATGTCCATGCCCTTCAGGAAAGAGTGGATGGTCTGGAGATGCTGCTCGGCAAGGATTTCTGTAGGTGCCATCATGCATGCCTGATAACCGTTGTCCAGGGCGATGAGCATGGTCATGAGTGCCACGAGCGTCTTGCCCGAGCCTACATCGCCCTGCAGGAGGCGGTTCATCTGTCTGCCGCTGCACATGTCGGCCCTGATTTCGTGCATCACCCGTTTCTGCGCTCCCGTCAGTTCGAAGGGCAGATGGTCGGCATAGAAGCCGTTGAAGATGTCAGCGATGCGGTTGAAGACATAGCCCCGGTATTTGCGTCGCTGGTCGCTGGCATACCTTAATATATTAAGCTGCACATAGAAGAGTTCCTCGAATTTGAGGCGCACCTGAGCCTTCTGCATCTCCTGATGGGAATGCGGATAGTGAATCATGCGGATGGCTGCATCTCGCGAAACCAGATGCAGGCGCTCTACGATATGGCTTGGCAGTGTTTCGGGAAGAGGAGGAAGGATGGTGACCAGCTGTTTGCTCATCTTCTCGATGGAACGTGAGCTGTAGCCGCGCTTCCTGAGGCTTTCGGTAAGCGAATAGTAGGGCTGCATGCCCATCTCTGATATCTGAAGATGGGTGGCATCGTCCATGTCGGGATGAGTAAACTGGAATCTGCCGTTGAAGACGGTAGGCTTTCCGAAGACGAGGTATTCCGTGCCCACTTTATAGGTTTTCATGATGTATTGTGCACCACGGAACCAGGTGAGGTCTACCACGCCGAAGCCGTCGGAGAAATGAGCCACCAGCATCTTGTTCCTCTTGCCGGTATCTATTTCTTCGTAGCTCAGAATCCTTCCTTTTATCTGTACGTAAGGCATCTCAGAGGTGAGTTCGCTGATATGGTAGACCTTGGAGCGGTCTACATACTTATATGGATAGTATTCCAGCAGGTCACCGTAAGAGTTGATGCCGAGTTCCTTGCTCAGTATCTCTTTCTTCTTGGGACCTACGCCTGGCAGGTACATGATGTCTTGATCTAAAATACTACTCATATTGTTGCAAAATTACTATTTTATGCCAAGACTGCCAAAAGTTTTACTTATTTTTTTTATAATTGCGTTACAAAACAAGGATTTCTGCGTCTTTACCTTATAAACAACTGAGCTTTCGCATATCAGGAAGTTAAAGGAGTTAAGGAAGTTAAGGAGTTAAGACGTATGTCTTGCTGCTTAAAAACTATGCAAAAAAGACTGATGCTCCTTTAGTTTGGAAACTATTTCATTATCAGTTCTCATAATAACCTCCTTTCTGCTTTATATAATTTCGTTCAAGAAGTCCATGAAGGAGTCCTTGTCGGCAATATCATTGTTAGGCAAGAAACGGCCCTGCAGAGTTCTGTTAAATGGATTTAATATTTACGGGGAATATTGTTAATAAAAATAAGTCATAGTTTTTGTGATGAGAAAACTATATTTTGTAAATGGTTTCTCTATGTTTTGTGCATCCCAACTCTAC